>CAYLIY010000007.1:0-4179 GCA_964384015.1 uncultured Nitrososphaeria archaeon
AAGGAATACCGACAGGAATTAGAAGGAATGTCCATTGAGCTGTGCAGAAAACACGGGATAAAATATCAGATCTTAAGAGAAACCGTAAAGCACACGCTCGATGATGCTTATCGAGATGATATTCATGGTAAAGAAGGATTTTAAGCTGCCTATATTTCTGAGAAATCCAAAGATCACCGGTCTTGGAGTCTTCAGCAAGTTCAATCCATGGGAAACTTGTTTTGGGTTTACCTGTCATTACTCATTAAATGTTTATGTTGGTTGCTACTTTAGCTGCCTTTACTGTTATGCCAGAAGCTACATCTCCAAATTACACCCGAGCTTCTCGATGCCCAGGGAGAGGACAAGATTTAGAGAGAGGCTTAGGAAGAGCTTAAAGCGTATTTCAAAATACTTAAGAATGCCTGTTATCATATCCAGCTCAACGGATCCCTATCAGCCGCTTGAAAGAGTTAAAAAGCATACTCGCTATGTTTTATCCCTTTTAAGGGAATACGGTTTTCCTGTCATTGTAAACACAAAAAGCGCTTTGATAACAAGGGATGTAGATGTCTTAGGTGAGATGGACTGTGTTGTTGCGCTGACCATAACGACGTTGAACAGAAAAAAGGCTATCATGTTAGAGCCCAGAGCTCCAAGCCCAGATGAGAGACTAAAAGCTGTCAGAGAGCTTGCTCAATGCGGAATAAAGACCGTAGTCAGGGTAGATCCGATAATCCCAGGATGGAACTCAAGTTCTAGTGAGCTTGATGATCTATTGAGATCCTTATCTGACTCAGGCACATGTCAAGTAATAACATCGATCGTGAAGGTCAGGAAGGACTTCAGGATTCTCCTCGAGAGATTATATGCGAGCGCTCCTAGCTTTAGGGAGGATATCATTAAAATTTTGATGAAATTAAAGCATTTTAACAGAAGAAAACGAGGATATCTTCTAGCCTCCAAACAAATTAGCGAGAGTATCCTGATGAGATTTAAAGAACTAGCCAAAAAACATAATTTGTCCTACAGCTTCTGCATGGAAGATCTTCCATTTGAGGCTGAAACCTGCAATGGGGTTCATAATCTAAGGTGTTGGAATGTCATTAAAGACAAAATACTAAGGGCTTATGAGGCGAAACTAGCTAGCTTAAGGGACGAATATAGCCTGAAGGAATATGTTTTATTTCAGAGGTTCATTAAAAGAAAGGTAAATCTTGTGGAAGTTGCTAGAAAGTTTAACGTTATACCCGGAAATCCTCGAGGGCTTTACCTTGGTATTCCTTAAACGGTTTAAAGCTTAAAAATCGCTTTTTCCTAGATTATAACGGATAGTACCTGCTAACCATAACTTTCCTTGCTCTAAGCTTAGAAGGAGGAGAACAGATTGAAGGTAGTTCTTCCCTATAATCTGGGGAAGGAAAAAATAGAAGTAGAAATAGCATCAAAAAATGTTCAAACTCTTTCAGTAAAGTATATCAGCGGCAATAGAGCATCTAGAGAAGTTCTTAGGATCTTAAGGAGCAACAGGAGGATTTTTGAAAAAATGCGTGGAAAAAGGATAGTAATATTAGTAGATGATCACACAAGGCCGACTCCCATTAAAGAAGTTCTTCCTCCAGTTCTGGACTTTCTGGAGAAACTTAAATGTGATGTCAAGATAATTTACGCGTGTGGAACCCATAACGTGAATAAAGAGAAGCTTAAGTTCAAACTAGGCGACGACTTACTCAGGGAGAATGAGGTAATAGTTCACGACGCATATGACCATGGAATAAATGAGTTTGTCGGGATAACAAGCCTTGGAACACCTATATGGGTGAACAGGGAATACTTGAAGGCTGATTATAGAATAGGCATAGGTTCCATATTTCCATCAGAGATAGCTGGCTTTACCGGAGGATGCAAGATAGTCCTTCCGGGAATTTCATCAGTGGAGACTATAAACAGAAATCACTCTCTCTTTCTCTCTCCAAATGCTAGCATCGGGAATATCGATAACAATCCGGTTAGGAAAGATATAGATGAAGCTGGAATTTTATCAAAATTGCATTTTGTTCTTGATTTTGTCATGAACTCTAGCGATAATTCTATTGTTAGGGGATTCTTCGGACATCCTATCGCGGCCCATAGGGAGGGAGTTAAGTTGTGCCGTAATATGTACACTGTTAACTTAAGCGCAAGAGCTGATGTGGTTTTGGTCTCTCCCGGTTCCGTCGAGGATATAGATTTCACTCAAGCAATAAAATGTCTCTTCGTGGCCAGAAGAGCTGTAAAAAGGGGTGGGAAGATATTAATGTTTGCTGCCATGCCGAATGGGCTAGAGTGGGAGGAACTCGAGGAGCTTATTTTAAAAGTAAGGGAGAGGGGAATGTCCAAAGATGATTTACTCAAAATAATTCTAGGAGATCGTGTGGAGTCTTTTGCAGGGATTATAATTTATAAGCTTTATGATTTATTCATCAACAAGAACGTCGAAACAATCCTCATATCCAAATATCTAAGCAGGAAAAAGGCGGATCTGCTTGGCTATAAGCTTTATAGGGATCCTCAAAAAGCCATTGACGAGGAGGTTAATCAAAGCATTAGCGAATCTCAGAGGATAGTAATCATCCCACATGGAGCTTCCACGATAATTCATTGAGTCCTAAATTCTACTGATGAATTTACTAGCGACTAGGAATAGAAGAAAGCTTGGAATAAGCGATATGATGACCGTGAAAACCAAATCCATTAATATGGGCCTCCTCTCTCCAAGCGAAGCCAATGATAGCTCAGGACTAGGAGGGCTTGGCCTTGGAGGGGGGTAAGCCTCCTTGCCTAATGGCTGAGGGCCTGTATCTAAGGTAACAACCTTAGCCTCCCTTAAGTAGTACTCAGCGGTTCTCTCCCCTATTGGAATAACGGCAACTAACATCGATCCTAAGATTACTCCAAGTATAAGATACTTCAATCTATTGGCCTGCTCCATTATTTACCCAAGAAATCTATTGGTGAATTGGCTCTTAAACCATTTTAATTCAAAAAATTTGAAAACAGCTCTAGTCTAAAACTCCATTTTAAAGTCAACAGTAGAGATTCACATAAAGTTAGATTCCTCCTTAAACCCTTAAACGAGGAGGAAAATGATGGAGGCATCCTTAAGCATTATTGTGAGCAGTCCCTAAGTCTAGACGTCTTTTATCGCTGCCCCTATCTTCTTCTACGATACAGATTAGCGTGTCTTCTCCATCTACGTCTTTCTCAACGAGCATGTAAGCTCCTCTTAGCAGGAATTATGTTGATGATGTCGAGGACGGGTAGAAATCGCTAACTAATAAAACAGCCTTATCCATCAGCTACATGAGAACTGCCTAGGCACAATGTTATCCAATTTAAAGGCCCTTAAGTCTAATCTAGAATGGTTTTTCCAGCCAGAGCCTGATAGCCTCAAACCATAGGATTCCTGATGAAATAAACCCAAACAACAACACAAATGGATCAAGAGAATTGAAAAAACGGATTATATACGTTATGAGCATGGAAGTAACGAACGAGGCATAAAAGAGATATCTTGGAAGCATAAGCTTGCCCACTCTAATAAATTGACTTAAAACACCTATTTTAACGTCCTTAATTAGTGAATAAGAGCCTCTTTCATCTTTTCTCACCAATCCTAGCTCAATTAGCTTGTCCAGATAATATGAAACATGACTTGGGCTCTTAAAACCTAGAGCTCTTTGTATTTCCGTTATCCCTATATTCTCGCCTTTCTTAAGCATATAAAGATAAATCTTAAGCATTTTGCCTGTTAACTTGTACTCTATCTTCTCCTTCTTCAATTCCAAATAATTTAGAATTTTACATGTAATGATTTTAAGTGGCCTACTATCTTAGGGCCTTATCTGAGATTCGATATGGCTTTATGGGCATTGAGCTTAGTTTGTTGTCTCCTAGAGCTTAAACCGATCCTCTCACGGGATTTTTTTATTTAGCCTTGCGAACTTGCACTTATTGATGAGGATAATCATAATCGGAGCTGGACCAGCGGGCTTATCTGCCGCTTATTTCGGCCTAAAAAGCGGAAATGAAGTATTAGTTTTAGAAAGAAAAAGAAATTACGACAAGCTATGTGGAGAAGGTGTTTTTAAGGACGTTTTTGATATAGTACCACTCAAGCCTAAACCCGACGCTAGCAGCCCCAACCTGGTCTAGGGGGAG
>CAYLIY010000007.1:4189-18872 GCA_964384015.1 uncultured Nitrososphaeria archaeon
GCTACATTCTAAACAAGAGCATGTTTATCGAAAGATTTAAGGAGTTGATCTTGAATGAGGGAGGTAAAATTCTCCACGGAATTTATGTAACCGATATAGACCCTGAAAAAGGCAAGGTTGTGGATTCAAAGGGGAACTTGTATGAGGCAGACTTAATAGTAGATGCAGGAGGTCATCTCTCAGTCACTCAAAAGAAGAGGATATTGGACTACGGAAACTATAGACTTACTCCAGCAGCTCAATGCTTATGTAAGGTCAGAGATATGGATTATGAACAAATCCACTTAAATTATTACGACGATGGATATGCTTGGGTTTTCTTTAAGAATGAGGAGATCGCAAACGTTGGAGCTGGAAGATTCAGGACAAATGCTGTGAGGTCCCTAGAGAAGTTCATTAAGGATCACAAGTTCAAAATCGTCAGCAAGATAAGGGTGGATAGCGTCTCAACCGGAGGTATAATACCGAGGTTCTCTTATAAAAAGCTTAGAGTGGCTGGAGAAGCAGCTGGAATGGTATTTCCCCACTCAGGTGAGGGAATAAGACCGGCCATTATTGCTGGAATGCTATCGGTTGGAGAGAACTATGAAGAAAAGTATATGAAGAGAATAGGGAAAAACATCCAAAGATATATGGTCTTCCAGAGAATACTTCTCTCGGAGTTCACGGAGTCGGATGCCCTAGATTTTGCATCGATAGTTGACGAAAAAATAGCAACTAAGCTGTTTCGTGGAGATAGGTTCATAATTAACCTAAAAATGCTTACAAAGCCAAGATTAATCCTTAAACTACTTCCCTTTGCGCTAAAACCTCTAAAATTTATCTTTTCTTAATACCTAGTGTTATTGATGTCGAATTTAATCGAATGTCCAAAGTGCGGAGCAAAGAATCCTAAAGAAGCAAAATTTTGCCTAAATTGCGGAGCTAGGCTTTTGAGGTATCGGGAGCCTCGTTCACAGATCGAAACCGTGAAGTATTTATTCATTGTTTCCCTGATCTACATAACCCTTTCTTTCATGTCTAGAACACTTTGGGCGAATTACCTATTATACATTCCATTTCTGCTTGGCTTCATTATAGGGTTACTAACGATAGTTCTTTTTAAAAAAAGGATCCAATCTAAGCTTACATGGTTTTTGCTTGTAGCCTACTCATCGCTTGGACTTACTCCAACGCTGTTTGTCCTTTATGCTGGATTGAATGCAGGAGATGGTTTGTTTAGTTCAGGAATCATAATTTTCTCAGCTCTTCTCCTAAAGCTAATTTTGGATAGAGGGAAGTTTCTTTGAATAAGTTAAGCTTTGAGGAAATAATAAAAAAGGACAGATTAAAGATGTATGTTCATATAGAGAGCTCTCCAGAGCAATTGATAAGCTCTTATATGGATGTTTTAAGTAAGTTCTCTCCAAATGGACAAAAGCTATTCGACAATTTGATTTTTGCTGGCATGGGCAGCTCAGCAACAGCTGCCTTTGTAGTATGCGAGTGGCTCAGGGAAAAAACGTCGATTCCAATTTATGTTATCAAAAAACATATTCTTCCAAACTTCGTCTCCACTAAGACCTTAGCAATAATCGTCAGTAAAAGCGGGGAGACCGTAGAGACCATTAAGGCCTTTAAGGATGCCTTAAAGAGAAAGGCTGAGGTGATATGCGTGTCATGCGGTGGAACGTTAGAGAAATTGGCTTTAAAGAATAATGTTAAGCACATTAGGACAAAATCAACACCTTTCAGCAGGACCACTACATTCACGCTTATAGGGGCTCTTATAGCTGCCATGGAGAAAATACTTGGCTTAAAAGATGTTAAAAAAGAAATTAAGCAAAGCTACGATAATACGAGGAAGCTTGTTAGGGAAATAGGAGTTCACGTCCCGATCGAGGAAAATTACATGAAGAGATACGCAGAGAAACTTAAGGACAAAAGAATTCACATACTAACTACGCCTAAGATGCATGCCGTTGGTGTCAGATTATTACAACAACTTAATGAGAATAGTAAAATTGGGGCCTATTATGGATCTCTGCCAGACGCCCTTCATAACTACATAATGCAAAAAAGAGGCGAGAAGGACATATTGGTCGTCATTAAAAGCAGCTTGGAGGACGAATTTATGACCCTGGCCCTGAGGGAATTTATCAGGATGACCAGATGCGAGATCCTTGAAATCACAGGGTTTGGGGGCGTTTATCTTTCTCAAATATTGACTGCGATGTTAAAATCGGATTATCTCTCCTTCTATTTGGCCTTAGCCCTTGGAGTTGATCCATCACAAACTCCTGCCATAGCTGAGGTAAGAAAGGTGATGAGGGAGAGGTTTCCGTTGAACGTTTTTAGTCGGAGTCCCAAAAATCGGTTAAAAGGAGAAGCAAAAGGGTGAGCACCTCCATCAAGAATAGAGCTATGTTAAAGAGGACGTAAATCCAATCGGCCCTTAAAAAGTTTGTCAACCCCATTAGCTTTAAGATCTCAATAACCCCTTTTGATTTAGGTTCAAATGATCTGAACCAAAAAGATACATCAAAAATCCAGAGCCAGAAAGCAGGAAATAAAGCTATTAGGACAGAAAATAGCTTCTTGATTGGATTTTTTCTGCTTAAGCCGATTATTATTATAAACGGGATATATAGGACAAGATATTGATAATTTACAGCATAGGCCATAGTCAAAAAGGCCAAAGAACCTATCAATGCAGATTTTTCTAATGAATATCCTTTTTTAAAAGCTATAAAGCCAATTATGGCCGTCATTATAGCTAATAGAGGAAGACTTAATCTATAAACGTCGATCAATCTAAAACTCAGCCCGAAGATATTTATCGTGTCCAAGCCTAAGCTTTCATGCAAATACGTTAAGACGGTGAATATTCCCTCAAATGAGTAGCATAAAGGAAGATGGTAATACGGGTTAAACCTTACCAACCATGTTGCCCTTAGATAATTCAACGGGGAGGACATGAAAAACGGGAGATTTATCACCGAAAATGATGATATAAATCCTAAAATAGCCTTAAAAAGCTCTTTTCTTTCTACGTTCTTAAAAAATGATGAATAAACAATGAATAAGGGGAATAACGTATGTTGTTTCGTGGAAATAGCTAAACCAGCCATAATTGATCCTAAAAAATGCCTTTTCTTCTTTAAGAGGTAAACAGAGGCTAAAAGAAAGAGAACAGCTAGAGAATCAAATTGTCCAAATATCGCTGATTGGTAGATAACCGCTGGATTGAAAAACCAAGTTAAAAAACCTAAGATCCCCCTGAATTCCCCCTTCCCTTTAAGTTGAAGGTAGATAAAAATCCCACAAATCAAATCCGCTAATATTATGTACAGCTTCACACCAATTATCCACGCCTCAACAGTTGGTCCTGAAGCTTTAGTGGCTAGATAAACGGTCTCTAATAGGAGTATCCATAGGGGAGGATAGGGATAAGGCCAAGGATAGGTCCAGTAAATTTGAGGAGTTAAGGCGTAGTCATAAAACCTTAAGGTCGTTTCATGGAAGGTTTTTGCGAATCCCCAAAATTGATATACGTCCGGTCCAGCTGATATCCCCGCAATGGAGAGCCTCACGATGAGACCCAAAATTATCAGAAAAATCAAGACAAGTAAAGAAGTGCTGATCTTTAAGCGCTTAATCCTTACATTTAACATAAGCTATAAAGTATCTTAGCAGGAGCTCTTAAAAATGGTGATTTGCTTGGGGAATTTAGATGAGATCGCCGAGGAGGAATTCAGCATAGTAGGTTATCTTAGAGGTTTATCCTCTTTTCTCATATCAACTGTTTTGCTCTTTCTTTTCTTCACTTATCTCGGAATGATGGCCAATAGGCTTTTCTTCTCAGAAGTAATTCCTATGCTAAACCCAATAAAGGAGTTGGTTCGTTATTTGAAGGGCCTTAATGAAATTGAGATGTTCCTAGTGGTTTTCCTTAACAACTCGATAAAGGGATTGCTAAACATAGTATTAGGAGTGCTCTTTGGAGTTTACCCTCTGGTCTTCATAGTTATAAATGCCTTCGTAGTAGGCTTCACGGCTGAATATATATCCGCCTCTCAAGGACCGCTTGTCGCCGCTTTAGGTTTAATTCCTCATGGAATATTGGAAATACCAGCTGTTTTAATCTGTGCAGCGATGGGCTTTAAAATGGCGGTGGAAACAATTAAATCGATCATCGGCAAGGGAAAGCTTGAAATTGAAATTAAAAAGGCCTTAAAAGTTTATTTGTATCTAATCCTTCCGCTTCTCCTGATAGCCGCTTTTATCGAGGTGTTCATAACACCGCATTTAATAGATTTCGCTATTTCGCTTAAAATGCATCCATCCCTTCTTCCTTAGCTTAATCTCCTCATTATTCCTCACTAAGAATACCCCGCTACCCTCAACAACTTTTCCTATCCTATAGATCTCTAATCCTCTCCTACTAAACTCCTCCTTAAATCGATCCCAACAATCCCCTTTGACCGTAAATATCAGCTCAAATTCCTCTCCTCCCTCAAAAACCAATTCATTTAGGCTAAATTCAAACTTCTTACATTCGTCCTCTAATCCTGGGTAAACAGGGGGTTTATCCACTACTATTCTCACCTTGCTGGTATCTGCTATCTGATAAAGGCTTAAAGACAGCCCATCGCTCGAATCAATCGATGACGTGACAAATCCGGTTGAAATAGCTGTTAGTCCCTCAATTAACTTGGCTTTAGGTTCCAAGACTAGTTTAACAGCCTTCTTCTCAATATAATTCTCAGCCTTATGCCCAGCTAATAAAATTCTCAGGTCAAGTGACTGAAGACCAAACAGGCCAGTAACAGCGACGATATCCCCAGGTCTGGCGCCATCCCTACCTAAAATCCTGTTTGTGTACCCAAAGCCGCAACAGCTTATAACCAAATCCCTTGATTCGTTTGTATCTCCCCCAATAAGTTTAAACGAATATTCTTCAGACGCTCTCCTTAATCCTTCAGCTATCTCCTCAGCCTCCTTTATGCTGTATCGTCTGGGCATGGAGATCGAAAACACCATACCCACGGGCTTTACTCCTTTAGACGCTAAATCGCTAATAACTGAAACAGCTGCTTTTCTACCAGCCTGGATTAGGTTCATTGATGGCGGTATATCCGTTTTATCAACTAAAGTATCTATGCTTATAGCCAGAAATTTCCTTTGAGCTAGCTCGATGAAAGCAACGTCATTTGGAGCCCAGAACCGGCCCTTATAAATTCTTTCAGCCATAACCCTAATTATTTCCCATTCGTCGATCATTCAACAATAAATCTGATCAATAAGTATAAGAACGTGTTCGGGAGCGATATTAAGGAACTCCTCTTAATTTCATTGAATTTTAGAGCTTAAACTTCAAAAGCTCGACTTGATTTTGCCCTCCTATTTTTCTGATTTTTACAAATCCTTTTCTCTCCAATCTTCTTAGAATTCTCCAGGCAGTGGATTTCGGCAATTTAAGGGCTTCTTTAACCTCAGCTTCCATTATCCTTCCACCCCTGCTCGCTATTAAATTAATTACCTCTCTTTCTCTCGGATCAAGCTCCATCAAGGCTAAGGCCCTTCTCCTTCTTAATACTATTATTATCGCCGCTATTATCACGATGGCGATCGCTGATGATAAAAGTGCCTCTGTCGGGATAATTGGCACCGCGGGTCCAGGACGTGTGATCGGAGGCGTGGGCTTAAACGGCGCTAAAATATAACTTATCTCCCAATATCCAGGGCGAATCTTTAAGGTAGTTCTTCCATCTATTGATTTTATCTCATCTGGTAAGTTATTAAAATAAATTAGTGATGAGTTCTCCGGTAAAGTTATGAGGATATGATACGGGGCATTTATGATCAAAGTCCATACATCTCCCTCCTTTCTCGTTAAATCTCCAGCATCATATTCCACGGAGATATCCGTAGCGCCTAGGGTATATATTGTTAAATTTCTGCCGTTTAACTCGTAATCTATGAGTTCTGAGTCACCTAACACGATCAAAAATTCAGGCTTTTGCGTCAGAATCTCGATCTGTACAAATGGGATGGTTTCATTCACCTCTAATTTGACCGTTATGTGAACATAGCCGTCTCGATATACAAATGCTTTAACTTCCTTTACATCATAAGTAGAGGCCCCAAGAGGGAACTTTAGGATAAAAGAAAAGATAATAATCGGGACTATGAGATACCTAAGTTTTCTTAATATCAATTTCAATTAGATATAGGTATAAGCTGATTTAAATTGAATGAAACTTGGGTTTCATTGGCTGAAACCGTAGTTCTATAGGGTTCTTTATCTTAAAGATAAGCAAATAAATAAAATTGTGATGAACGCGATATCGATTAAGTTGTTAAGTGCGGGGCTTCTTATTCTTCTGTCTTTAGGAACGATAATTCCAACAACCACAACTGCTCAAGTGAACTTAGCGTTTGAAAAAACGTTAAATATAGCCGAAAAGGCGTTAGATAATGTTAAAAAGGCAATGGACATTGCTAAGAGAAAAGGTGTAGAAATACCTGAAAATTTGCTCTCCATTTATCTAAATTCGGCTGAATTAATAAATAAAGCTAAAACAGAGACCAATATATCGGTTGCAATATCCTTATTGATTCAGGCGATGAGGAATCTCAAAACAGTCATGATAAACATACAAGTCCTGGTAGAAAAAGCTGAAGGAGCAGCTGTTGGGCTGGAAGTGGAGGAAGAAGCTATAATCAATGGGTTAAATAAGGCTGAGGAAAAAAGAAAGAAAATTCATGAAACAATCGAGGATTTAAATCAAAGAAGGGAGAATATAGCAGGAAAAATTGAAGAGTTAACGGGAGAAATAGCTGATATAAGAAACTTAAAGAATATCGCGAAGAGCTTAGTTCAAGAGATTACTATATGGTATAATGCTGAGGAGGACACGGCAAACAGCCTAATATCCAGTGAACAGGATTATATAGTGTGTTTTGAGCACATAGGGGATATTAGAGGAGAGTTTAGGGAAATTTTTGAGGAGTTCGTTAGAAAGGGACCTACCGCAAACATAACTGTTTACATAGAATTGGTTGGGGACTATGTTAAGAAGATTCTAAACACAGCTGAAGCTCACAACATAACAATTCCAGCGGAAACCATGTCTAAGCTTGAAGAAGTTCTTAATTTACTAAGCGAGGCTGAAGAGGATAGAGTTAGGGCCTATATGTTATTAATGGATGCCATGAACGAGCTCACTCAAGTTATTAGGGAGTTTTACGATTTTCTGCTTGAAAAGCGCTATGAAATAAGGAACAGAATAGAAATGGAGCTTAATCGATCAGCTAGTTATGTTGAAGGAAGGCTTAATCAGCTAGGAGATCATATAGCCTCCCTAAGAGATCTAAACATAACAATTCCAGCGGAAACACTTACGATCTATCACGAGGTTAATAAGACATTTACTTTAACCTTGGCCCTCGAGAACAAATCATTAGCCCTAGAAAATACGTTAAACCTGCTTGTGAACATAACAAAGGCTCTTAACAAATCAATAGAGCACTTAACCGAGGTTTGCATTGCTCATGAGGGAGAGATAGAAGTCCTTGTTGAGAGAAGCTTATCGGAAACGATTAATGCGACGAGATCGGTAGAACTCGATTTAGAGCTATTGATCAATCGATTAATTGAACTGAACATAACCCTTCCAACGGAGATCGAACAAGATGTTAACATCGCCATTGAGCTTAAAGAAGCAGCTATCGAGGAGAAAAACGAAACAAAGGTGTTAATGGCCTTAGAAACTCTTAAACAAATAGCTGATGGTGTAAGGAATTATTTAAAAGAAAGAGCCGAGGAGAGGTTTGATGAGATAATAAGCGCTATTGAGGAGGCCAAGGGAAGAGTAAGGGCGAAAGTGAAGGAGTTGTTTGAAAGGGAAATAGCCATTCCTCCAAACATAACGGCTAGAATAAATGCAGCAGAAGAAGCATTGGATGATGCCATTGCTACTAGAAACTTGACGCTAGCCTTAGCCGTTCTCGACATGTTTAACGAGATCCATGTAGAGCTATTAAGGAGCGTTAGGGAGCATTCGCTTAAGGCCGTTGGTTTAAAGGTAGCTATCGAGAGGGCTCATGAGAGGATCAGATGGTTAATGGACATCGTGAAGAGGGCTAATTTATCCGATGAAAAAATGCCGATCCTCATAGAGGCAAATAACACGCTGTCCCACGCTGAGGAATTGCTTGAGGGCGGATATATAAATGAAAGTGCCATCAGCTTAGGGAAAGCCTATCAGTTGATGTCTAATGTCACAAGGCAATTACATGAGCAAGCAAGGCTACATGCTGCAAAAAGATTATCGAATTTTATCGTCAAAATGAAGGAACTGATGGATAAAGTTGATGAGCTGATTACGAGAGCTCAGGAAGCTGGCAGGAACGTAACTCAAGCTACCATCTTAGTTGATCGCGCTAGGATTTTAATCGAGGAGGCGATGGAACTGCCGTTTAAACAAGCGATATTAAAGATCAAGGAGGCAAGGGACTCATTGTTCATAGCAATCGAGCTAATTAGAGCTTAGTTTGGCCGTATGACAACCTGGTGAATGTCCATGAAGCGCTATTTGGTCATTTTCCTACTAATCCTTTTAGCGTTCCTTCCTCAAGCATTAATGACGAGGGCAAATGATATAGAGGTTTTTATCGTAAAAAACCAGGAAATAACGGTTTACAATGGGGGATTTGTCTCAGTAAAGATGGAAATAGCCGTAAATGAGACTGTTCCTTTGATAGATTTAAAGCTCTTATCCAAAAACGTTCAATTTATAACCGTTACAACGCCAACCGGGGAACTTTTAGATTATGAGTTAACCGAGGATCATTTGACAGTGTATACACTTGGAGCAAGTGAGTTAATAGTTATTTATGATATCCCAAACTTTGCCGATCACTTTCTGGACATATGGACCATTAACTTTTCCACTCCTTATAATTCAACTCTTATACTACCACAGGGCTCTTTAGTGATATCAATAAACGCTGCTCCTGTGGATGTTCGTCGGGAAGAGGGAAAATCGGTGTTAAGGTTGGTTAGCGGAAGATGGGAAATAGATTATATAATAATCACGGATGTTCAATCTCCTATCGCTCACATAAGCTTTCCATTAAATGGATCGTGTCTTAGAGGAGAGGTAGACATAAAAGTAGAGGTAAACGATGAGAACCTTGAATTAGCTATATTACGCGTTGATGAAGTTCAGTTGGGGCTCTGGACTAAATCTGGAAGTTACGTCTGGACCTTGGATACTTCCGCTTTCAAGGATGGTGCTCACATAATAGCTCTAATTTGCGAGGACATCGCTGGAAATACCGCCAAAGATGCTGTTAGGGTGACAATTGATAACACTTCGCCTTTAATTAAGATAACACGTCCTGAAGAGGGCGAAAAATTAAACACGACTTCCATCACCGTTAAATGGGAGTCACATGACGAGATATCTGGAATAGCAAGGATAGAGTTGCAGCTTGATCAGGAACCATGGATCGATGTGACCGGTAAGAATAGTCTTGACTTGGTTAATTTATACCCGGGAGATCATACGATTAAGATAAAAGCAGTTGATGTTGCTGGCAATATAGCTATAGAGAAGAGGTCCTTCATAGTAGAAGCCCCCATCACGCCAACCCTCACTCCAACCGTAACTCCCACGGCCATTATGAACTACGTAATGGTTGGGATCATCATAGCGGTTTCAGCGATAATAGCGATATTATTAATTGCAAAAAGACGTTAAGTTTCCTTATTCTTTTTATAAATGCTAATGGCCGGTTTTTCTTAATGATTTAAAGGATAAAAATAAGGCGATCAGATACCCCAGATGTAATCATCGGTCATACTGGGACGGTTTCATCATCCGCATATTGATATGCTAACGCGAATCTTATATCTTTAATCTTTTTACTCTCATCTGCACACTTTCCTGAGGCTTAAATCCAGAGGGGGATATGTAGTTTTTGACCGATGATGGAGGTTAAGGATGAGCGCTTAGTGTATTTCATTCCTCCTAAAGTTCTTTTAGTGGATGTTAAAAGATGCTTTGAGAAGACGGGGCTCAAGGTGAACAAGCAGGAAATTTCCAATGATTTTTGGAGAATATCGGGATTTAAAGAGGACTTACAAGTCACCGTGTCGCTACGTCATGAGAAGGTAAAGGTTTTCCCATTCTCAGGTCCTATCCCCGTGAATAAGCTTAGTGCTCATTTAATCGGAGATGAGAGCCAAATAAAGAAGTTCAAGTGGAATTATGAGGTAAGCCTTCTAAGATGCTCATGCGGCTAGCTTAGATTCATTTAACGGCGCTGAAAATCTGTTTTAATTTTTCCATTAGCTTCTTTGTTGTAAGGGCTTTATTCACCGCCAACTCCAGGGACTTGGGCACATCGCACCTAATCAGCCTAGCAAGCCCTTCAGACCCCACGATCTTCAGGGCCATGTCCACGAGTCTATCGCTCTTAATGAAGAGATCGCCTATTTTCCTTAAAAGTAAGGACTTTCCTAAGGATTTCCCAATTTCCCTCCTCCATAGTCTCTCATATCCTTCTAAAGATGTCCCGTTTAGTATATGGGAAGAGACCACTTCTCCAGCTATTTCTCCTGCTATCATGGCTGTTGGAACGCCCCCTCCGACATGAGCTAATACTTGGCCTGCAGCATCTCCGACCACAAGCACGTTTTTATATTGAGTTTTAGGAATAGGACCACCAACAGGAACCACCCCTCCGATTATTGATCGAGTTTTTCCCCTTAGAAGCTTCTTTGAAGCTATTGGATGTGCTTCAATTAGTCTTCTAAGGTAATCCCTCATGCTTATTCCCCCCTTCCTAAAGCCAATCCTTGTGCCCAATCCGACATTGGCTCTATCTCTTCCCTTAGGGATTATCCAGGCAAATCCCCCTGGACTGTAGCTAGATCCCCAATACATCTCACAGACATTTTGTTCCAAATTTAGGCCTGACATATAGCTCTGGATAACCGGGCTTCTGTCCTCTAATCTCGTTATCTCTAGTCCTAAATTCCTAGATATAAGTGAAAAAGCCCCATCAGCTGCTATTAATACCTTAAAAAGTACGTAGATGATTCTTTCATTTTTTCTTACAATTAGCTTATTTTTACTTAAATCCACTCCAATTGCCCTGCACTTTGTCCATACATCGCATCCATTAGCGACAGCCATTGAAACAAGCTCTTTATCAAACTTTGATCTATCTATTACGCAAGCTTCAAAGTCAAATTCGAAGATCGATCCTGACGGCGACACAAACCTTATCTTCTTGCATTTATTAACTGAAAATCTTCTTGTTAGCTTGATGAAATTATTCAAATGACTTGTTTCAGGGATAAGTCTTTTTATTTCCCCTTCAGATGGCATGTATTCCCCACATTGAACGGGTTTTCCTATTTCCTTCTTTTTGTCTATTAAAACGACTTTAACACCTTCATTAGACGCTTTAATAGCAGCTGAAGCCCCGGCAGGGCCCGCACCAACGATTGCCACGTCATAACGGAAATAACTCAATTAAGATATGCACCTCCTGATAAGTCCCTCCAATAACGCTATTAGGACCTTGGGCTTGAGGGATAGGATTAGTTGTCTTGTTGGATATAAATCCCCTTTGGGAACTATCTCCCTCACAGTAATCGGTTTATTTAGCCTTAATTTTAGCTCATCAGAGCTTATCACATCCTTTATTTTCCTGATAAGATTTATTGTTCTTAGGCCATCTTCCTCGCTCACCACTCCATATTTAATCTTAACCCGAATCATCTTCTCAGCAGCTTCATAAGTTGCTCTAACTATCTCCTCTCTTTTCATCCACTTTGTTTCGTAATTAAGGAGGTATTTCCAATTAACCGCTTTTTCTATAGCCGTCCTATGTTCTTCCAGGCTCTTAAAGAACAGCTTATATCCGTATCGCTCCGGGTTTGCGTATACTTTACTACCGGGATCGATAAAAGGAGCTAATGGAGCTATAAAAGGATCGATAACCCCTTTAGATGGGCGAGTTTCCTTGATTATATTCTCCACGAATGATGGAATTTCCATAACTGATTCAAATTCCTGACCTGGCAAGCCTATCATGAAGTACAAATCCAATTTCTCGAACTTTAGCTCCAACACATTTCTGATGAAGTGAATTAATTCATTGTTTCCATATCTTCTCCCAAATGCCCACCTTATATGTTCCTCATGGCTTTCTGGGGATATTTGAAGGACTATTCTCGGACAGGCTTTTCTAATAACTGATAGCAGATCTCTAGAAGGGGGTTTAAAGAACTCAAAGAATATCGTCGTATCCACTTTAGACTCATGCAGGAGCTTGGAAAGTAATTCTACATTTCTCCTTCCCATGAGCTGGATGTCGCCCAAGATGAAGACTGGAATCCTCATGTACTCTTGAAGCGAATTTATTTCCTCAACTATCTTTTGCGGCGATTTAAAGGCCACAAAGTCTCTATTAAGGAGCCTTTTATAAGCAAATCTTGATCCTCCGCAAGTTATGCACTCGTAAACGCACCCTTTAAGCGATAAAGAAGTGCCTATGGGCTCTGATAGAAACTTAGCAAACGGGATTGAGGATAAGATATCTCCCGATCTCAAACTCTCCTTTATGACATATCCATAATCTATTGAGCACTCATCTAGGCTTTTCGGAACCCATTTTATTCCGGTTACTTTTATTCTTCCACCCTTCCTCCACGCCAAATTTGGCACATCATCCAGGGATTTTTCTCCGTTTAAAAGGCCACGAAGTAACACCTCAAGCGGCTTTTCAACGCTATCCCCGAGCATAACAAAGTCAACGAATGGGTAATTTTCAAGTATCTCTCTCCAGAAAATGGTTGCTGAAACTCCTCCAAACACAACCGGCTTATCTGGATGATATTTTTTGACAAGCTTGGCCACTTCCACGGCTCCTTGAACATGTACTAGCCAGTGAAGATCTATTCCGTAAACCTCAGCCTCAGCTTTTTTAATAGCTCTTTCAGGATCATATTTCGAGCTCATAAGCATTCTTGCAGCTAAATTCAATATTCTCACTTTATATCCCCTCTCTCCAAGATGAGTAAAGATGCTAAGGAAGCCCACAGGATAAAGTTCAAAAACCGGGGTTGAAGGAACAACATCGCTTATTGGGCCATAGTAAACAGCTTTTTCCCTGAAGTCGTATAAACTGGGCGGATGTATCAGAAGGATGTCTGCTTTCATGACCTCTGCTGGGTTAATTTATGGTTTAATATTTCCTTAAGATTGATCGAGAACCTAATCAGGGCATCGACACCTTTTATCTCGTAGGGCTGTACAGGAATTAGCATTATGTCAAGGAATCTTCCATAGGTCTCCCTGAACATCTTCACATACTTCTCGTGAATTCTCGCTCTGTCGGCCAGTAGAGAATCATGAGGTGATTTAACTTGAATGATCTGATTTATTATCAACTTTCCAACGGTAACTTTGAATTCATTTAACTCCTTCAGTATTCTTCCTGTTTGAGAAAAACTCAACCACTCGGGAATGGCTATTATGTGAGCAACAAAGTCCTTAGAAGACATCATCTCTAAAACATCCTCAGCCAATCTCCTCCAATCATTTATTATCTCAAGGACATCCCTTCCTCCCCTTCTAATTCTATCAAAAAAGGATTTTAATGATAGATACAGTTTAGCGGCATCTCCTAAGTGCTTATAAAGCTGCTCTTCCAGTCTTAAAAGCCTAAGGGTTCCTCCAGCTGGGGCTGTATCCCATATGATGAAATCGTATTTCCCTGATTTATATAGATCAAAAATGTACGCTAACATGAACTCATCTCCTATCCCAGGAGCTCCCGCAACATAATCAATTATCGATCTATCAATCGGCAGAAATGATGACACAACCCTATAAACCTCATCTCCAAATTTTTCCTTCCACATTTTAACGACCGTGTCCTCATCAAGCTCTATGGCTTCCAAATTGAACGGCTCAATCCTCGTTATGTTAGCTCCTACCTTCACGCCCAAAATATCAGAGAGCGATGGCGTCGGGTCGCTGGTTATAAGAAATGTCCTAAAACCCCTTGACGCCAGGAAAACGGCCACAGACGCTGCACATGTAGTCTTTCCAACTCCCCCCTTTCCCCAAAAGGATAAGATTTTGGTTCTCTTGCTCATTAAGGCACCGCTTTAGCAGACATCTAGTCAATCATAAGATTGAGGCTAAGGGTCAACTTAAGCTTTAAGGGACTTCGGCTTAAATGCTATGGCTATTAAAGCTCCGCCAGCTACGCGAATTTTCATATATGTTCTATCAAAGAACCTCAAGAGGATTCTCTTTATCTCCCTGTTAGTCGGATATCTGCAATAGGTCATATATATCCCAGAATAAAGCCTACCTAGCTTGCCGAAGCACAACCTAATAATGATGGGGACGAGAAAACGCCAATATAAGCCAATAACCGTCCTTAAAAAGATGTTGTCGGGTTTCCCTAAATCAACAATTATCAGCTTTCCCTTTTCCTTAAGAATTCTGCTTAATTCGCTAACCGTTCTTTCAAAATCTATAGCATCTCTAAACGAAAATCCACATACAACGGCATCAAATGATCCGTTTTTGAACGGAGAATATTCAAATAAGCTTAGAACCGGATAAGTTCTCTTATTCCTTAACCTCTTAAAGGCCCTGTACAGCAT
>CAYLIY010000008.1:0-4094 GCA_964384015.1 uncultured Nitrososphaeria archaeon
ACAAAACCCCTGAACATCGAGTGCTACGTTAACACCCCTTTTATTAGCCTCCTTAATCAAATTATATGAAATTTCCTTGAAAATTGGCCCAAAATGCAATATTTTAGATTCAAAATATCCTTCAGGCACATCATTTAGTCTTATCTTCTTACATAAGCTTATTAAAAACTGGCGTCTATCGCCATCGGTATACACGTTTTTAAAACTAGTGGTTTTCCCGTTTATCATCTTAAAGCCTTTTAAATCTATTTCACTTTTTTTCAGTAGATTGAAATATTCTTTCTTGAAGTCTTTCCCAACTTTAGTCACTAATCCCACTTTTACGTTAAATTTAGCTAGAATCAAGGAGACATATGCTGATGAGCCGCCAAGAGCTTCATAAGTTCCGGTTGATAACGAAATTAAGTCATGAGAAAGATGTCCAATTGTTGTTAATATAACCCTGGTCATTATCTCCAATGATTTAAAAGCTAAGATATTTATAGCGTTCTTTCTCCTGAGTTTGGGGGGACTAAATGAGGCTTTGGGAGCTTATAAATTTAATAGAAAAGGAGATATCCGCAGAAAATGCAAAAATCCATGCGTCGAGAATTTCAAGTTATCATAGAATTCAAGCCTCACCAGGCTTCCACGAAGCTGCTAGATATGTTTACGATCAGTTAGTGAAGTTAGGCTTAAAGCCAAGGGTCTATAAGTATGTCGCGGATGGAAAGACCGAATATCTTGGATGGATCTCCCCTGTAGGATGGGAGATCTTTGACGGAGAATTGTGGATTATTGAGCCGGAAAGAGTCTGTTTAGGCAAGTTTAGGGATAGGCCGATATTAGTAATAGCTCACAGTGGTTCTACTCCCGAGGAGGGGATAGAGGGCGAGGTAATCGACGTTGGTGGCGGAGAGAGGGTGGAGGATTACAGGGGAAGGGATGTTAGAGGGAAATTTGTCCTAGCCTGCGGGGATATATTTAAGGTTCATTTGGAGGCCGTTGTTAAAAGAGGAGCTGTAGGAATTTTAAGTTATGATCCGAGAAGATCTGAAACGCCTACAGCATCTATTTACAGGGGAATCTGGCCTTTTGCAGACGAAATAGATAAAATAGGAGTTGCTTTTTCAATCTCCCTTAAGGATGCTGAGAGGATAAAACAACACATCAGGGAGGGCAAAAAGGTTAAGGTTTGGGGCAGAGTTAGGTCAAGGTTCTTTAAGGGAGAAATAGAGGTGATATCCCTCTTAATGGAGGGAAAGACAAAGGAGGAAGTAATATTAATTGCTCATTTATGCCATCCAATGCCTGGATCAAATGATAACGCATCTGGCAGCGGCCTTTTGATAGAGCTAGCCAGAACCATTTCAGAGCTTATTAAAAAGGGATTCAGTTTAGGAAAAAGCGTTCGTTTCCTTTGGGTGCCTGAAATGAGCGGAACAGCAGCTTATCTTCATGGTAACCCGGAGTCGAAGCAAATTAGGTTTTGTATAAACCTAGATATGGTAGGTGAGAACCAAGAGGTATGTGATTCCGTGTTGACCTTAGTAAGATCTCCTGAGTCCTTACCCTCCTATCTCCCGTACTTAGCTGGGATAATCTTAGATAAAGTGTTTAGCAAAGGGGAAAGGCAATTTGGCGACGTTGATATATTACCCCTTAAAAGATGGAAGAAGACACCTTATACTATTGGAAGCGATCATTATATATTCGCTGACTCCACTATCGGCGTTCCCTCAATAGCGTTTATTCATTGGCCGGATAAATTTTATCACACAAGCCTGGATACGCCCGATAAGTTAGACTCAGAAGAGCTTAAGAGGGTAGGAATTGCCGCTTTAGCTACAGCCCTTTTTCTTTCCAAACCAGAAAATGAGGATTTGATTTGGATTTCTGAAAAGATAGTTGATGAGTGCCTTTTAGAAATTATGAAAAGCTTTGAGCAGACATTAGAATCAATGATGATGAGGGATAAGGATAAGGCCTCTAAAGCGTTTAAAGAAGGGATTATCAGACTAAATTACATGAAAGAGTGGAAAAGCGGTGTATTAAGATCCCTTTTGGAATTTAAGAACACACAAGTGGAAAAAGCAGTTAATAGAGGGGTAAGGCTCATAAACTCCACTGTTGATAGGTTAATAAAAAGGATAAAGGAAATAGCTGAGGAAATGGAAATAAAAATTCCAGAAAAAAGCAATCTTGAGGCCCAAGCCGGTAAGATTTGCCCATTTAGAAAACATAAAGGTCCTATTTCCATGAGAAAACTCCGTAAACTATTAAGCGAGGAGGAATATGAGCAGTATAGACTGAGATTTAAAGCAGACAAGTCGCTGGAGGTGAAATTAACAGAGGCTCTAAACTTCATTGATGGAGCTAGAAGCGTTCTTGATATCTATTATGCTGTCGTATCGGAGTATGGAGACTTTGATTTAAGGGATCTTATGAAGTATTTCGATGATTTGAGAAGGAAGGGAATCATAGAGCTCAGGAGGAATACAAATAATGAGTAAAAAAACTAAATCGATGATTTAAGCTTCTAAATCCTTAATTTAATTGCAGCATAGAAGTTATGATCTGTTAACAGGAGAGACTCTGGAAGATTTAAATAATTGGCTTCAGAGTCTTATTAAGGGATGAAAACAGCCATTATAGGTGCTGGACCGGCTGGATTATTCGCCGCTAACGAATTATCTAAAGTCAAAAGGATAGAAGTGGTAATTTTTGAAAAAGGAAGGGGAATAGAGGAAAGAATAAGAGGCAAAGAGGATTATCTCCACGGAGTTGGTGGTGCCGGTTTGTTTTCAGATGGAAAATTAAACTTTAGCCCAATCATCGGAGGAAATCTTCTGGAATTTTTGCCAAGCAGAGAAGCCAATGAGTTATTAAAGTATTTAGAGGGAATTTTTTCAGAACTCGGGGTGAAAATTAATGAGTATAATAAAGAAAAGGTCAATTGGTTGGTTAAAAAGGCCATTAAAGCGGGAATAAAGTTTATCCCGATTAGACAGGCACATATAGGCTCAGATGAACTTCCGTACATCATTAAGAGGTTAGTGGATAAGATAGTCTCCAATGGGGTTAAGATACTGACAAAGACAGAGGTAATAGACATAAATGCGCTGGAAGACGGGAAATTTAAATTAATTATTTCGAGAGATGGAAGAAAGAGCTCTATCAAGTTTGATAAGATCCTGATAGCCGTTGGAAGAGCTGGATTTTCATGGTTTGAAGGCATATCCAAAAAGCTTGGCATTAAATCAAGGTATGAGGCCGTGGATATAGGCGTTAGGGTTGAGGTACCAGCTTATGTGATGGAGGATATAATAAGCGTCAATTGGGATCCTAAGTTTCACATATACGCAAAAACTTATGACGATTTTGTGAGAACCTTTTGCACATGTCCTTATGGTTTTGTAACACTTGAGGACCATGGGGAATATGTTTTAGTAAATGGGTATTCAAATAAGAGGGTCAAATCAGAGAATACAAACTTTGCGCTTCTTACTAGAGTAAAGTTAACAGAGCCGGTAGAAAACGCTAATTCCTATGGAGAGAGCATAGCAAGACTAGCCACAACTATTGGAGGAGGAAAGCCGATAATACAAAGGTTAGCCGATCTCAGAATGGGAAGAAGAAGCACGTGGACTAGGATAAAT
The DNA here is from genome assembly GCA_964384015.1 of uncultured Nitrososphaeria archaeon. Lineage (GTDB taxonomy): Archaea > Thermoproteota > Nitrososphaeria > Geothermarchaeales > CAYLIY01 > CAYLIY01. The sequence goes on from CAYLIY010000008.1 coordinate 3,639, forward strand.
AAAAGCTATGTTGTACCGACCCTTAAGGACGCAACTCCTGGGGATATAGGCATGGCTTTGCCCCATAGAATAGTTACTGATGTTATCGAGGCTCTAGAAAAGTTAGACAGGGTGATACCCGGCGTAGCTGACGGGTCCACTATCCTTTATACTCCTGAGATAAAGTTTTATGCAACGAGGGTCCTTACGAACAGAAAACTAGAAAGTAGCGTGAAGGGAATATATGTGGCAGGGGATGGCGCAGGAGTAAGTAGAGGGATAATTGGAGCGGCCGCTACTGGGATAATAGCTGCGAGAGGGATTATCTCTGATCTTTAACCGCCAGTTGATTTGTGGACAAATTGCATGTGGATTTCTGGGTTATGACCCCAGAGAAGCTCCCCGCATATAGGGCATCTCCATACATCAAAAGGTTTAATTTTAGTCTCTTTTTCCAAACTTAGCTTTTTAATCCAG
>CAYLIY010000008.1:4104-18756 GCA_964384015.1 uncultured Nitrososphaeria archaeon
TTAATCCAGTATTTAACGGCTTTTTTCGTCACTCCGAGCTCTTGAGCAATTTCCCCAAGAGATCTACCCTCATTAAAGAGCTGAATTAATTTCTGTTTAAATTGCGGATTCGCAACAAGTTTCCACGTTCTTTTACGAGTGTAAGCCAAACTTAGCTTTTTAATCCAGTATTTAACCGTTGGAGGAGTCACGTTAAGCTCTTGAGCGATTTCATAAGTGTTCTTATTCTCCTGGATTAAGCTGATTAGTTTTTGAGTGTTTACTTTCGGCTTTCTGGGCACCCTCTCACCAATTTTAACCTTGGTTACAACATTCGTTTAAACAAATCTTTGATAAAAACCTTTTGATATACGACAATTTAAGCTGAATTTTACAAACAAATTTAATTATAAAAAGGCAAGCAAGATCATTGACAAAATGATCGCTGACGGAACCTTGTACTTTAGGGAGTTCTTCATTACCTCATAACTTCTTTTGACCATAAATTTGAGGAGCTCGCTGTTTCTCCCTAAAACCCTCACCCTTAATGTTATTAACCTACTGTTAAACTCAACTTCCTCAATGTTAGTTAAAGCCTCCTTAACACACTCTAAAGTTAGCTTTAATATCTTCTTATGCGGGGTTAACTTCCCAAGGGGATTATAACCCACATCCGCCGTTATAGCGCTAGTTGAATGAGTATCCGTTGTAGCGACCGCAACTATTGGGTTTTTAAATCTATTTCTTAGAAAAATTCTAATCTCCTCACGTATTTTTTCACCTAATCCCCTGACTAAATTATTGCTATCAAATAATACAAGGACCAATGGTCTTTGTCCTATCAGTAAAATAATCACGCTTATGCCATCTGGACCTAATCCTTCTGAAAGACTAATAGCTATATTTCTTCTTTTAGAGACGCCAATCATGACTCTTTGGCTTGTTAGCTCAGAAAAATCGCTAATTATCTTTAAAATTCCTCTAATCAAGATATCTGCCCTAGGATCATCAGCATATATCGGCACTCCCCCTTTATCCACCGAGTTATGCAAATCTACAATCATTATTGGATCTCCTTTATGAATCAGATTCAACCTTTCGTTTACATCGAGAGATATATCCTCCACATCTCCGTTTAATTGAGAGATGAGAGATAGAAAAATCTGATTAAGCCTTAAGACAATAATCTCGAAGCCATTTCTAACATCTAGCTGTGGAGGAGGAGCTTTTCGGATGAATTCTCCATTAAGCTTCTCCAATAGCTGGTTAGCTAATTCCTCAACTTCCTCATGAGCAACCATGTCAAGCTCGTGCGTGCACGGTCCATGAAAAACTAAGGTTGGGGCTTTGATCTTCTTCTCGAGAGTACTGCCTAAAATATACGGAAGGTTGCTACTTCCTACATTTCTAAACGGACCTGGATGAATAGATGGAATAATAACAAATGCCTTGGGATTTTTGCTTCTCAAACTTCTAAAGAACACAGTAGCTATATTGATGTCTTTTTCTTCAGCTATTTTTTTAAGCTCTCTTTCTAGGGGATCAGGATCATTGAGTATCCAGTCTATAGCAAAACCCCTAAAAAGACTGATCGAGTCGGTAGCTCCGATTTTTGTGCTTACACTTCTTATAAAGTCGTATAGAAGCAATCCAAATATCAATAATGCTGCTAGGAATTTTACAAGAACATAAAGGCCCTGTCCCAGGATAAATAGAATAGCCACAAAAATAAATAAAGAATGCGAGCTAGCCGTCAATGCTATTAAGTGCTTTCTCGCGTTCGATAGACCATAAATTACGACTAACCTTAGAGCTAGTGCGGCTGAGAGACATATCAACAAAATATCGATCCATTCCAGCCCAAAAGGAAAGCTTATAGCCCATAATAATGGAAAAAGGACGATCATCAATGAATTTGTTATCATTGATAACCCAAGAGATCTTCTTAAGTCAAAAATTTTGTTCTCGGGAACTTTAGTTAACTTAGTAGTTATAAGAGATGATAACAGAGAAGCTACAAGAATTATCACAAAGAAAATAGCTGAGTGCACAGTTATTGCTAAGTTCAGGGATACATCTAGAATTATTGATAAAAAAAGGCCAGAAATAGCCGTGAGGCAAACTATAATTTGAGTAACAGGTAAAGTAAAAAGCTTGGAATATATGGCCTCTATTTCCCTTGCCGGTAATCTTAACGAGCTCATCACATTTGACAGCTTAAAATTTTCGAGCCTTAAATAAATGATTCATTTTAGCTTCCATTAACTTAAGGATCATCCTATACGCGTGTCTGCCCGATCCATAATAGTTCTTAATTTCGCTAACGACTTCAAAGCCTCGGTCCTTATAGAGATGAATGGCTGGCTTATTATTTACTTCTACCTCAAGAGTGATTTGAGTTGCGCCGTTTTTTGCTAACTTATTTATTATCTCATTAAGTAACTTCTTTCCGATTCCCATTCCTCTATAAGAGGGCGTAACAGCTATTGACACTAGATGAGCGGTCGATCGATTCTTTTTTCTGGCAATAACGTAGCCTATGATCTTACCTTTAACTTCAGCTATGATGAATAACTTCCCGTAAAGTATTATCAAGTTTTTTAGAACGGATTTTGGATAAAAAAGATCGTTAAATGATGCTTTCTCTATTTCATATATCTCATCTAAATCCTTCAAGCTAACGTTCCTTAATTTAACCTCCATCGTTATTAGATAAAGCCGTCATTTAGATTTAAGGATGATAGATGGCTTGTTCTAGATCAGATAAACATAATTTTGTTAAAAGTAAAGGATATTGTGGTGCGAACGGTGAGAAAGGTCAACGTAGCTGTTATAGGCGTTGGAGCTTGGGGAAGAAATCATGTGAGAATTTATAAGGAACTAAACAACTCTGAGCTCATATCCATTTGTGACATAAACGAGGTTAAAGCGAGGGAGGTAGCCGAGAGATATGGAGTAAGCTGGACGACCGACTACACGGAGATCTTAGATAACAAGGAGATAGAGGCAATCTCCATTTGCACCCCTGCATCAACCCATGTTAAAATAGCGCTAGACGCCATAAGATCAGGGAAGCATGTTCTTGTGGAGAAGCCCATGGGAGGTGATGTTAGGAAAGCTGATATGATTGTAAAAGAGGCAAATAAAAGGAATGTCCTGATCTATGTCGGATTCGTGGAGAGGTTTAATCCTGGTGTTCGTAAAGTTAGGGAGCTTATCCAAAAAGGGGAGATAGGCGGAATAATCCTAATCTCTTCAAGAAGATTTTCTACATGGTCGGGCAGAGTCTTAGACATAGGAGTAATAGGTGATACAGCCATCCATGATTTTGACTTATTTAGATACATATTTAATGAGGACCCAATAGAAGTTTATGCTGTTGTTGGGAGAGTAAAGCACAGATATGAAGATTATGCTGAAATTTTCCTCCGCTTTAAAGGAGGAATGGTGGGAATAGTAGAGGCTAATTGGCTTTTTCCTAAGAAAATTAGGGAAATGATGGTGATAGGCGATGATGGGACTCTAAGCCTTAATTTCCTGAATCAAAGGGTAATAGTTGAAAAAGCAGGAACAACCTACCTTCCTCATATCGATAAAGTAGAGCCGCTTAAAAGTGAGCTTAACTCCTTTATTAATTGCATTTTAGGAAATTCAAAAGCAGAAATTACCGGATATGATGGAGTGAGAGCCCTTAAAATAGTTGAGGCTGCTTTAAGATCCGCCAAGGAAGACAGACCAGTTAGGTTATAACGACAAAAGTTTTGAGTTCTTAAGCTAAATTATAATAGGCGAGAATTTGAGAATAAAAGAAAGATTGAGAGAGTTATTGAAAACCGAAAGGAAGGGAGAGAACATCGTTAAATGTGACATTTTAAGGGTGTTGTTGATTTTTAATGGAGTGCTTTGGTTTTCTGAACTTTTACAAGATTTAAGGGGCTTTTATTCGACTTTAGGGATTAAGGGTGAGTTAAAAAGGAAGTCGATTCTCGACGAAATTCAAGAGCTCGAGGATATGGGTTTAGTGAAGACGGATGAAAGATACAAAGCAGTTATGACATGCGACAGAGGAGTGAAGGACATAATGATTTATCTAGTTGAAATAGATGAAGCTTTAAATGCCTTTAGAGGGGATGAAAAAATCTTAAATTATGTTAAGAAGAGAAGTGAGATTTTAAGGAAATATTTTGAGCCTAAGCGCTGAGATCTATTTAATGAACGGATTTAACGGTGTATAGGTAAAGGAAATGTCGCCGACCTCCTTCAACTACGGGTTCCGCAAGTATTGGTTTAAAACCAGGTATTCCGTAATCATGTGAAATTATCCTTCCTCCTTTGATAAGAAAATCCTTAAATTTATCTTTAAGAACATTAAGGGCAGGAACTGTCAAATAAACAGTAATCACGTCGTATTTAGCCAAATCTATCTTAAAAAGATCACCATTGATTATTTTAACTCTTTCCTTTAAGCCCATTCTTTTAATTCTCTTTTCAGCTATAGAGATAAGGCCTTGGTTTAATTCGACACCGTAACAAAAAACATCATCATGGATTAGCGCTGTCGTTATAGGAATTCTGCCGTCTCCGCTGCCTAAATCTATCAATCTTTCCTGAGGCCTCAGATTAGCCAGCTGAATCATTCTTTTAACAACTTTATAAGGGGTGGGATAATACGGAATCTTAAGCTTATCGACCCTCATTTCTGGGTCGATTAACTCCAAAATTTTGTTCGATCATAAGGGGTTATTTATGTTTTAATTGGAGGAAATCAAATGTTTCAAGGGAAAATATTTGAAACTTCAATAGAATTATGGGGAGACAAATTGTCATCAAATTTAGACAGCTTACTTGATGAGATAAGAAACTTTGTTAGATCAAAACTTCGCTTAAAGGATCCACATGGAACGGAACATGTCGAAAGAGTGCTTAAAATATGTAAATACCTTTTAAGGGTTGAAGGCGGAGATCCCTGGGTAGTTTATCCGGCCGCCTTGTTACATGATATTGAAAGAGAAAAAGAAAAACATGCTAAGAGGTCAGCTGATACGGCTAAAGAGTTCTTAATAAAAATAGGCTTTCCTAGAGAGAAGATAAATCTAATAGTGAAGGCCATAAGGGAGCACAGCTATAGCTCCGGTTTAAGACCGTCATTTAAGGAGTCAGAAATATTATCAGATGCTGACAAGCTAGATGCCCTTGGAGCGATAGGAATAGCTAGGGTATTTATGGATTCTGCTTTGAAGGGAAGAGATATTAAAGAGTCGATCAGGCATTTTTATGATAAGATACTGAAACTGCCTGATTTAATGTGCACCAAAGCTGGGAGAAGGCTTGCTTTATCTAGAGTTAAAATAGTTAAGAAGTTCCTAGTCGAGATGGAAAATGAGTTTGAGTTTCTGTACTCAATTGAGGCGGCGTAAAGCTGTTATTATATATTAGGTGGTAAACGGTTGAGCCAACTCTTACCTTGGCTTCAACGCCTATTCTTAATGGCCAGTTCTTAAAGTTTAACTTGAACCATTGGACAAACGACTCTGTTCCGTAAGGCCCGAGCTCTTTAAATGTTACGCTGTAAACTCCTTCTTCAGTTTTATTGACATTAATTCGACATTCTAACTCATCTGAAGGCATCCAGTAGAACCATATCACGTTTTCGGGTGCTTCTCCGTCTATGGATACCTTTAACTCCTCAAGGTAGGCCGAGCCCCAAGGATCTAGGCCAATTGATAGTTCTCCAGACCAAATATTTGTTGATTTCTCGCTTCTTATTAAAACAGTTAGTCGAGCCACCTTCTGGGTTTTTTCATGAATGAAATACTCCATCAATTCCGCTCTAAGATGATTATCTGAGATGATCCATTTAATGCGGCTATTCCTCAAGGTTAAGGTAATATGCGTGGGAAATCTAGCTAATAGAATCAAAATTGACGTGAATATCAAAACAGCAACTACTATCATCGTAAACTTATTTATAAGGGGGGACTTTGGCAATCCAGAATTCTATTTAGATAGGGACGATATTATAGCCTTTAACATTAGAGAAAAACTAATTGAAATCTCCGCTAATGAACTTTGAAATTGAGGACTCTTGAGATCGTCTAATCTTAGCTCTTGCACTTCTGATGAGAGCAAAAAGTAGGATCTCACATGGCAGTAATATCATAGCGGCTTTGTTAAACGGAATAAGGAAGCAATCATTTAGGAAATCAAACAGAACTATGACCAGGGACAATATACCCATGGCGTCAAATAGCGAATATACCAATTCCTCGCCTATCCCATGAAACGATCAAACGAATCCTTGGAAGGTAATAGAAGAATAGAAAAATGGAGGCTGAGATAAGTATTTCGCCTATCGCCACATAGGACAAGCTACCGAATACATCGAATACCAGCTTCTTAAAAACGTTTAGCTCGACCTCTGAACCAAATTTCCTCACCATGATTATCGTTATTAGCATGTTTAGCTGGCTTATGTAAAACGCCAAAACATAAACATATTTCATAAATGCCTCAATACTCTCCTCAGTCACTTTGATCGATGGATATTTCATTTTAATCTCATGAATAACGAACAAAGCGAAACCAAAAAGCAGAACGATCGTTATGTAGATCTGGATGTCCAATATAATGGATGGAAAATACCGCAAAATTCCTCCAAAAAACATGAACATGGAACAGGATAAAGAGAAAACCTATCGATGCAAGAGATGAGATGACAGCAAGGACGTTCGCGAAAATTTCATTCAAATAAAAGGCATAAGAAATTATAGCAAATGTTAAAAACCAGATAGTTGTTATAAACACCTCATATTGAATTATCTCACGGGATTAGTCGCGAAATAAATTTAAACCTAAGCCCTCCACCACTTAAAGAGAAGATATTCCACCTTCCCTATGAAGGGATAAGGAACTGCTATTATGAATCTTTTTCTAACAGTAGTAGCTAATCTTCCAGCTCTGATGATTTCAGTAGAGCCTATCTCGTCATCCTTTAACATAACATCGACTATGTAAGGGGCGTGATCTATCCCTGGACCCTTTCTATAAACAGCAAAAGTCGATCCAAACTTCATACCGGACGTAACCACGTATCCTGAATCCCTCAAATCCTCATAAACCATGAATTTTTCCTTAAATCTCTCATAGGTCTTCTCAGAATACTCAAAAATCTCTTTTAAGCTGAGGAACTTTCCCTTCCTTTTATCATAGAGCTTTATTTTACCCTTTTTCGCCAAATAAGCAGCTTCTATTAAATCTAAAACTAAAGGAACATTAAAATCAGCTGATTTAGGCTTATATATCCCCATTGGTTTTCCGTAGAAGCCCATGGAGAAAATTCTTCTAGCGCTCTCTATGTCCCAGATCACAGCTCTTGTTTCCTCTAAATACGCTATTGGAACTTTTTTCTCGTTCATTAAATCACTACCAAGATAGTTACAAGATCTAAAGCATTTAATGCTTCATCAGAAGCGGCTTCGAGCCTTCTAATGATCTCGAGCAGAGCTATCATCGGTAGGGCCCCTGATTCATCATTTAAAATCCTCAATTCTAGGTTCCTGCGAATTCGGTCTATTTGAAGCTCCTTTTCGACCATTTTCCTCCCAACATCGCTTATTCTTGATGGATTATATCCCATCAGAAACACGCACTCCCTAAGGGAAGATATTATCTCAGTTATTTCCTTAGATAGAACCAAGAGTTTTTCGAGAATGTCCTTTGGGATGTCCCTGATTTTATTATAATAAGTTATCCTGAACGCTGTTGCTTCAAGGAGGTCCATTATTGATCCTAAAGAGCTGACCAACCTTATCAGCTCATCCCTGCTTGACAGAATAGGGCCTATTTTTGTTAAGGTATTAATGACATTCCTCTTTATGTCCTCAGCTTTCATATCTAGCTCTTTTATCCTTCCATATTCTTTCTCTAGATTTTCTATTTCTCCTTTGCCCATTAGCGAAATTATCATTGGGATCATACCAGCTGCTGTTGATATCACTCTTGCGAGATCTTGCAGTAAGATTATCGTCCGTCTTCTTCCATTTATGTCGGAGACCGCCGAAAAATCCATTGTTAAACACCAGCTCTGTTTGCTCGTCAATATATTGATTGTTCTATTTGAAATAAAGCTTTTAACATGGACCGCAGAATTGTAATATAGCATATCCGGTGTTAGAACTTGGAAGAGAGAAAATTCAGGATTAAAATACTTGATCTTTACACTGATGAGAAAATAGCGGTCATGAACAGAAGGGATGCCGTCAACTTTAATTTAAGGTCATATGACAGAATTATTTTGAAGAATGGGGACAAATCCATTTGTTTAAGCCTATACTTAAGCAACAAGCTCACTGAAATCGGGGTAATAGGCGTTCCAAGAGAGCTGGCTAATAAAATGGATTGGACCGACGGAAGTTTAGTCTCAGCGGAATTAGCCCCTCAGCCCCAATCCGTTGAATATATAAAAAGGAAAATACGCGGTGAAAGCCTGTCTAAGGATGAGATTTACAAAATAATCAAGGATATGGTCGCTGGCAATATAGGCCCTCTTGAAATACTAGCCTTCGCGATGGCCGAATATTATGTTGGCTTATCGATGGATGAAATCGAATATCTGACAAGAAGTTTAGTTGAAACAGGAAAAGTTTTAACATTTAATGAGCCAGCTTACGATAAGCATAGCATAGGTGGCGTTCCGGGGAATAAAGTTAGCCTGTTAATAGTTCCTATAGTTGCAGCTTCAGGCTTACTTATACCCAAAACTTCTAGCAGAGCTATCACAAGCCCTTCGGGAACAGCTGACACGATGGAAGTATTAGCTAATGTTGAATTGACCGATGTTGAAATAAAGGAAATCGTTAAGAGGACCAGAGGATGCTTAGTATGGGGAGGGATGCTAGATTTAGCTCCTGGAGATGATTTAATAATCAAGGTTGAGTACCCAATTGGTTTGGATCCTAAACCTCAAATGATGGCCTCAATAATGGCTAAGAAAATGGCGGCAGGAGTAACTAATTTAGTTCTTGATATACCGGTTGGTAAGGGAACAAAAGTGGAGAGAATGAATGAAGCCGAGGACTTAGCGAGAATGTTTATAGAAATGGGAGAAAGGCTGGGAATTCATGTAAGATGTGGTATAACTTATGGAGAGCAGCCAGTAGGGCATGCTGTCGGTCCAGCTTTAGAGGCTAAAGAGGCTTTAAAAGCATTAATGGGAAATGGTCCAGTGAGCTTGATAGAAAAATCCTTGTCATTAGCTGGTCTTTTAATTGAAATGGGGGGAATAGTCCCGATAGGGGAAGGATACTCCATAGCTAAGGATATATGGAGAAAAGGAAAGGCTTATGAAAAGATGAGAGAGATAATAGAGGCTCAAGGGGGAAATCCGAATATAAAACCTGACGAAATACAATTGGGGGAATATGTTCACAGCGTTTACTCAGCGGTAGACGGATACGTGACGCAGGTAGATAATAAGTCAATAACGGAGATAGCCAGAGCAGCCGGCGCTCCAAGGGATAAAGGGGCTGGAGTCCTTTTATACTCCAAAAGAGGGTATAAAGTGAAAAAAAGCGATAAGCTAATGGATATTTTTGCTGAAAGAAGCACAAAGCTACAAGATGCCATCAGGGTTTTAAACAGAAAGATACCAGTAGTTGTTGAAGGAATGCTTCTCAAAATAGTTTCCAAGGAAAGCATGTACTTAGCTTAAGCCCAAGGTTCTTTCATTCCATAAACCCATCCAAACATATCCCTAACGAGCAGAAAGTAAGATTGAGGGGATACAACTCCGACCTCTGTTATGATGATATCTACGTATTCAGGTGGGGTAACGTCAAAGGCGGGATTCCTAACGCTTACATTTGGAAATCTTTTCAGCCATTCCCTTGAAACTACTTCTTCAGCAGGTCTTTCTTCTATTTCGATAAGTTCACCCAAAACTGTTTCAGGACTGAATTTATAAGTTTCAGCCGCCACCATTAAACGAACTCTAGCTTCATGAGCGGCAAGGGCTATCATTGACGTCCCTATTTTATTTATCACCGCACCATTAGCAGCAATAGCATCTGCTCCGACTATTACCTTATCTATTTTCGGCATAAAGAACCTAACAGCGGAATCTATTATTAAGGTCGTTGGAATTCCCTCTTTTGAAAGTTGAGCCGCTGTTAGCAATCCTTGCATCTTAGGCCTGGTTTCAGTGACGAAAACCCTTAATCTCTTTCCCTGTTTCTTGGCATGAATTATAACTGAAATGGCTGCTTGGCTATTACAATGAGTTAGAATAACGTCTCCGTCCTCTATTCTCCTAGCCCCTATTTCCCCTATTCTTCTTATGGCGTTCATGGATTTTCGAATAAACTCATCAGAGGCTTCAGCTAAAACTTTTTTTAAAAAAGCTACGTTCTTTCCTTCAATAAAAGCCCGTTTAACTCTATAATAGATATATCTCACGGCATTTGGTAAAGAAACAGCGGTTGGTCTCGTTTTCACTAGAATTTTGGCTGCCTTTTCGATTTCCCTTATATACTCTTCAGGATCCTTTAAGCTAGCCGATTCTGAAACTATTTTTAAGGCTTCTGCCGCCTTTCTTCCTATTAAAGCGGCTCCTCTTATCCTCATTGACTTTATCCCTTCAACTATCTCGTAAAAGTCTTTAGGATAGGGCAAATTCATTTCCATCAGAAGGATTGCCGTTTCATCATTTAATAAGTTTAGGTTTAGATTCCTAGGGCTAAAGAGAAAAGCTCAGAAACCGATCCGATAGCCACAGGATATTTCTTCAATGCTTTTTTAAATAAATAAACATTAATGGGCGATGAAGAAACAAAAACGAATTTTTTGCTCTTAATTAAGTTCGATACGGAGCTTTTTATTATATTCATGGCCAAAGAAAGATTAACATTGTTTATCCCATAACATCTCACACCATCCACCTCATCCAAGACCTTTAACTTTGGCATTTTACCAAGCAACTCCAGAGCTTTCTTATCAACCTCCTTGTTTGACTTGATATAAACCACTTCCAGATCAAGACCGCCCATTAAACTGATAGCTTTCTCAAAGATTTCCAAAAGAACGTCAATTATGCTTAAAACCTTGAATTTGAATTCTTTAATGATGCTTGGGTATCTTTCTTTGAAAGCTTCAAAACATTCTGGACAGATCGTGATTATCCTCTTTGCTTCGATATCTTTAAACATTTTGTAATTCTCCTTATAGATTTTCGAGGCGTTATTAAATCCTAATTTCTCTAAAACGTAGCCGCAACATCTTTCGTTGATTATCTCCGTGTAACTATAATTAAATTTATCTAAAATCCTTCTAACATATTTTAAATCCTCTCTTAAAAAAGCCGACTCAATGCATCCCTTAAATAAGACATCTCTTCCCTTCTTAAAGGGGACACCAACGGTTCTTTTTTTGGATATGAATACGTTTCCAGAGGAGTTTAAATTCTTAAGCATCTTTGTTAGAAAGCTTGGTGGTCCGAATTTTTTAACAAAAAATTTTCTGGCCTCGATTATCATATTTGGAATATTTATTCCTAGAGGACAACCGAGCAAACATTTTTCACATAGTAATGATTCATAGAGTTTAGACCCGAGAACCTGATCAAATTCCTCACTCATAACGCTTTCTACTATTGATAAATATCCTCTAGGAGAGCAGGATTCACTCTTTAAGAGAAGATATATTGGGCAAAAGCCATTACAAATCCCACATTTAACGCATTCCTTAAGGACAGGCTTGTTAAACAATAAATCACCAGAAGATGTTTAATATTCCGTGTGGATCGATAATCGATTTCAAAGCGCTGTTCACTTCACGTATCAGTTTAAGCTCCTCCTTAAGGACTTCCCTTTTTATCCTAGGAGGACATTTATAGGTAGAGAAATCTAAGATCTTACCTCCATGTTTATTTATGACGTTAATTACCGAATTTATTCTCAACTTAATGCTTTCTAAGTCATCTTTTGGTTTAACGGGAATGGCTAGATGTATTGGACCCCCTAAATGGCCAAACAAATATAATTTTGCTTTCATCGAGTTTAGATTAAGAATTAAACCCGGGATGTTTTTAACGGGCATGTGAACATCAAATAGAATGAATGGAGATATTTCTGCCACAAGAATGGGCAAAACATTCTCTCTTATTCTTAGGGTTTCCTTAACCTCCTTACCTATTTCTACGGTCCCCTCTATGTCTCTTGCTATTTTTAATGCTAACTTAAGCTTTTTAGTTAGACCTTCATCCGCCTCAAACTCCAAAATTAAGATGTTATTACATCCATTAGGATCAAACAGTCTATTTTTTAAAGTACATATATCGAGAATTAGCCCCTGATGCATAAACTCAGCAACTCTTGGGTCTAAGCCGATTGTAAATAAATCACTTACTGTCCTAATAAGGCTCAATGGGCTTTTAAATCTTAAAATTATTGTTTTTCTCTCTTTTGGTTGATATTTAACTTTGACAAGAGCTTCCGCTATGAAACCTAGTTTTCCAAGGCCGCCTATCATTAAATTCAAAAGACCATGACCCTTTGAAGATTCCACTAACTCAAGCTCATCCCCTCTTGGAAGGGATACCTTAAGCTCCTTGACGATTTTGCCGAAAAAGCCGTATTTTAGGCTACCAAATCCATAGACGTTTTGAGCTATGCACCCCCCTATGGTCCTTATTTCTTTAAAGAAAGGCTTAAAAGGTAGCTCAAGTCCAAACTTAGACAGATATTTATTCACTTGATCGATTGTTGCCCCAACTTCACATTTTACCGTTAAGGAATTTCTTTCAATAGTCACATTATGCATTTTAGTTGTTGAAATAATCGCTGTTTCCTCATCTGGAAAGCTTAAATCTCTAAGAAAGAAAGACCCGCCTCCAACTATTAAGGATTTAATTCCAAATTTGTTTAAAACTTTCAAGATTTTACTTATTTGCTCCCATTTGACAGGAGTTACCACAACCCTTAAGTTTCTCTTTAATTCCTCTTTACCCAAAGAATAGGCTATTAAATCGGCTTGAGCTGTGAGAATATTCTCAGATCCCACTATTTCTTTTAAATCCTTGATAGCCTCTTTAATGCCCATACAAGTCAATTTAAAGTTCTAAATGAATATAAAGAAACGTGGGCTTTAAATCATCGCAAGAACTTCGCCTCATAATCTTTTATATACTTCACCGATTGATTTATATCAAAGAACAATCTTTCCACGTATTTTACATCCTCTTCAGTAACTTCATCTCTATTCATCGTTTTTGCTCTGATAGCAGCTGGAGTTATTAATTGAGATGCGTACCTCAGGCTTGTATGAGAGCCTATTTCAGTTAACCTCCTTAAGGCTTCCTCTCTTAACTTAACCTTCTCTTCTCGTGCCCTTATTCTTAGTATCTCCATTATCTCCTCAGGAGTGTAAAGCCGGGTAGGAATTATTAATAGTCTATCCAACAGGTCTAACGGAAGCCCATGAGGAGATTCTATTTCAGTCCCCCTTATACGGGTTATCCCTCGGTTAGTTGCGAGTATGATTATTGGCGAGAATTCGCTTTCAATTGCTCTGCTCAGAAATGATAAGGCCTCTATGTCGAGCATGTGAACGTCATCTATGAATAATACTCCAGGAATGATCTCTGCCTTGCCTTCCTTCACCCACTCTTTAACTTGCTCATCTACGCTTTGCCTAACTTCGGGCGATATCTCTCTTTCAACACGCCCAAAGAACAGCTCGATTATCCCTCCTCTTCTCGCATAGTATTCATCTAAGTCATGCAAAGTCATTGTATACACAAACTCCTTCTCCTTTACGATATCTCCATCTGGAAGAGGTATTGTTTTTCGCGCTGTGATATCATACTCCTCTAATTTTATCCCTGGTGCCTCCTCGGCTCTGCCTATCTTAGTTACCCTCCCTGTTTCAGCGTCGATCCATATAACATCCCCAACTTCGATGCCCTTAGCTATTAATTGCTCGGCTATTTCTGCTCCAACTCTAAAAGACCTTTCCTCTTTTTTAGTTTTAAGAGTTATTTTCGCGCCTTTTGGAATTTTTTGATAAGGATTATACGGATTTGAAACCATTTGATAATCTAAGCTCGTAAGTGCCCCTTCATAAATTTTCCTCCACTCCCTTAGCCTCACCCCTATGGCCTTTCTCATAGCTTGCATTAAAACCTCTGTTTTCTTCATTTCTGTTGAGTATACCTCAGATCCGCTTAGGATCATAAAGGGCACATCTGTTCCAAGTTCTCTTGCTATAGCTACAGCGATAGCAGTTTTTCCAGTTCCCGGAGGGCCTACCATCAGAACGCCTCTCCCGGCCATTTTTCCTTCTTTAATTAATTTAACTATGAAACCTGCAGCTTCTCTAGCCTCTAACTGACCTACCATGCCATCAGCAATCCTCAATGCCCGTCCTTTTTCGTCAAGACCTAAGCCCTTTATGTGCGTGTGGAAACCTATTCTCTCAAATTTTTTAGGGGGTTCAGTTGGTATTATCGAAGCCAACTCAATCACCAAATAAGACTTAGAATTAGTAGTTTGGAATATTAGTTTTAAATGAATTTCTGAAAATTGGGGCCCATTAAGCCTAAGATTTAATCAGAAGGATTTAAGTTAATGTTATAGAGACAGAAATGAGTTTAATGAAAGATGGCATAAAGGAGGGTGAGAT
>CAYLIY010000009.1:0-9294 GCA_964384015.1 uncultured Nitrososphaeria archaeon
CTCCAACCCCATCTCCAACACCAACACCAACTCCTACTCCAACCCCTACTCCATCTCCAGGGATAACCCTCAAAATAATAACTAGACACAGCTCTACCATCTGGGTTTTAACGAAACAAGCCTTTTTAGAGAGCGATATAGCTAAGGAGTACGGTATAGTGGACCTACAATTCCTTGGTCCAAACCCAACCTTATGGAAGGAGACAATAGAGAGAGTTGGCGATATAGACGTTGCTTGGGGAGGAGGCCCAACTTTATTTGATCAGCTGTCTAAGTTTGGTCTTTTATCGCCAATAACCGACCCTGAAACCTTAAGGGAAATAAACGAAATACCGGATGAGATTGGGGGGTCCCCTACAAAGAGGTTTGATTCCCAAGGTAACGTGATCTGGGTTGGAGCAGCCATTTCCTCTTTTGGTTTTATAGTAAATCCAACAGTCCTCTCTAACTTAGAGCTAGAGTTTCCGGAGAAATGGGAGGATTTAGCAAGCGTTGAATTCGCAAAGTATCTCCCAATACCTACCGTCGCCTTTGCAAGCCCGACTACCTCAACTTCTCATACAAGGATCTACCAAATAATCCTTCAGAAATTTGGCTGGGATGAGGGATGGTCCATAATAACCAGGCTCGCTGCTAACGGAAGGGACTATAGAGGATCTGTTGAGGCATTAACAGCCGTTGAAAGCGGAGAAGTTCCTGTAAGCATAGGAATAGATTTCTACGGTTATTCAGCTGAACTTGAATATGGATGTAAATACGTCTTGCCATTTAATGAATCGATAGTGAACGCCGATCCCATAGCGCTGCTTATCACAAGTAAGCATAAGGACGCGGCTCAAGCCTTCATAAGGTGGGTTCTCTCAGTTGATGGTCAGAAGGTGTGGTTGGATGAAAGAGTTAACAGAATGCCTATCAGAGAAGAGGTATTTCGAACTCCCGAGGGTCAAAAAAGGCAAGATCTATACCAGAACTACATAAGAACGATAAATAACATTGGGATTCCATTTGATGACGAGCTGGCCCTTAAGACTGAATGGGCCCTTAGGTATTACTTCGAAGCGGTTCTGTCAGATGAGCATGAGAAGCTGGTTGAGGCATGGAATAAACTCGTTCAAGCGTATTTGTCCGGCGGTATAACTGAGGAGGAGTTCAATAGATTGGCTTATGAGCTTGGAAAGCCCCTTTCATGGGAGCAAGATGGAAAGATCTATACGTTTACACTTGAGTACGCTATGTCGATAAACGAGAGATTGGCAACGGATACAGCCTTCGTCTCTGAGATGATAAGAGTATGGAGAGACGCCGCTAGAGCTAGGTATGAGTATATAATATCTCTGCTTCCATAGGCAACAACAAATGAGAGCTCAAGGAAGTCGAAGGCCCGCTATCCTCGCAAAGCTCTCAGCTATTTCTATAAAGCAAGAGATAAGAAATTTAAAGTGGCAATTCGATCCGTTCTCTTTAATTCAGCTTTTATCAGTTTTAACCTTCTTCTCCCTGTTCCTTATAATTCCGGTCCTATCTGTTACTTATAAAGCGTTCTTTTTTGAGGGAACGTTCACAACAAGATGGTTTTACTTCATATTATCCGATGAGTTCTATCTCCCAATAAGGATAGTCCTCACGGATAAATTTCCGTTCATCGCGGTAAAAGGTATATCTGGACAATTCTTCAGGATAATAGGAAGGGATATTCTCTACATTCAAGGAGTCGACATGGGGGTAATTTTAAATTCCTTAATGGTTGCCTCCATGACGACCATATTCACAACGATAATCGGTGTTTCGTTAGCCTTTATATTCGCTAGATATCGGTTTTTTGGATCTAACATCCTAAAGATAATCCTTCTTGTTCCTCTTTTATCAACCCCGTTCATAGGAGCCATCGGAATTAAACGGATGATTGGTCATCACGGAGTTTTAAACACGATCTTTTACGATATTCTCCACATACTGCCTTATCGAATAGTAATTGATGGTCTAGCTGCCGTAGTCGTCGTTCAAACATTGCTTTTTTATCCCATAGTTTTCCTGAACGCCTACACAGCCATGATAAACATAGATCCATCCCTCGAGGAGCAAGCTGAAAGTTTAGGGTCATCTGGTTTTAACCTATTCAGGACGATAACTCTTCCGTTGGCAACCCCCGGCATAGAAGCTGGAGCACTTCTCGTCTTCATCTTAAGCTTAGAGGACTTGGGCACGCCAATAGTGTTCAGCGGTACAAATGCGGCTAAGCTCATGACCTATCAGATATTCGTTAAGATGTTCACACCAGCTGGCTATATAAGAGAGGACGCGGTCACGCTGGCTTTAATCCTTCTGATAATCTCGGCTCTAATATTTATAGTCATTAGAAAGTACGTTAGTCTTAAGAGATATGCAATGCTTAGCAAAGGAGGAATTTGGAGGCCGAGGATTAAAAAGCTCTCATGGAAAGTAACAATTTTCGTTTACCTTTATGTGATAATAATTCTCTTCTTCGCAACGCTTCCTCACGTAGGAGTCACCCTCCTTGCATTTGCTGGCAAGTGGAGTGTCGGGATTCTACCGGATTATTTCTCCATCAAAAACTTCCAGAATGTTTTCACCGATCCTGAAACCCTAAAGTCCATCACAAACAGCCTGACTTACAGCTTGATAGCCACCGTGATAATAGTAGTTCTAGGTGTAAGCGCTGCCTATCTTGTTTCAAGAAAGAAAGTTGCAGGAATTGAGCTCTTAGATACTTTAGTCACGATTCCAATAGCGCTTCCAGGAATAGTAATCGCAACGGGTCTTCTCTTAACCTATCTTAACACCCCCTTAACCCCTGTAATAAGCGCAGCTCCATTACTGATAGCCTCTTATTCCATAAGAAAATCACCTTTTACGATTAGAGCTGTTTTTGCTGGGTTAGAACAAACAGATGTTGAATTGGAGGAAGTAGCCATAAGCATAGGCGCCAGCAAAGCTAGAGTTTTCTTTACGATAACAGCTCCGCTCGTGTTAATAAATATAATAGCTGGATCAATGCTTTCGTTCATCTATTCTATGTCTGAAGTGAGCACCGGGATAGTGATAGGTGCAGCTAATCCGCCAACCGCCCCGATGACGTGGAAAATGTATGATCTCCTCGCGAGCGGGTTAGGTGGAGGGACTTTTAACGCTGCGGCCATGGGCTTCATATTGATGACTTTACAGTTTATTATGATCGTGGGCTCAAATCTTCTTTTGAGGAGAAGGGCTACAGCCCTGATAAGCGTCTAGTGATTTAGATGGTTGAGATTAGAACTGAAAATTTGACTAAGAGGTTTGGGAAAGTAATTGCTCTAGATAAGGTAACGTTAAAAATTAGACATGGAGAGCTATTCACTCTACTTGGCCCTAGCGGATGCGGAAAGACCACTTTCTTAAGGACTATAGCTGGATTTGAGATGCCCGATGAAGGCAGGATCTTCTTTGACGGAGTGGATGTAACGGATGTTCCAGCTCACAAGAGAGGAGCTGGGATGGTTTTTCAGAACTACGCTCTTTGGCCTCATATGTCAGTATACGATAACATCGCGTATGGATTAAAGCTAAGGAAGTTACCCAAAGAGGAAATAGACAAAAGGGTAAAGGAAGCATTAAGACTCGTTAAATTGGAGGGGCTTGAGAAAAGAAATCCTCACCAGCTTAGTGGGGGTCAACAACAAAGAGTAGCTGTCGCTAGGGTGTTGGTGATAAATCCTAGGGTTCTTCTATTAGATGAGCCCCTAAGCAATTTAGACGCTAAGCTAAGGATAGAGATGAGGGGCGAAGTAAAGAAGCTACAGAGGCGTTTGGGAATAACGACAATTTACGTAACTCACGACCAAGAGGAGGCCATGAGCATCTCCGATAGAATAGCTATAATGAATAATGGGAGGATTGAGCAAATAGGCACCCCTATGGAGATTTACTTTAGACCTAAAAACGATTTTGTGGCGGATTTCATAGGTCAGGGTACGTTCATGAGAGGGGAGGTAATAGAAATTGGAAGGTGGTTAAAAGTGGAGCTTGAGAATGGGAAGATAATTCACGCTATCCCCTCTGATCCTACAAATCCGCCTAAGATCGGTGATAAGGTTTTAATAACTATACGTCCAGAGAGCTTTAAGATAGGGAGAATAGAGGGATTCAACGTCTTCAAATGCAAGATCGACACAGTCTTCTTCTTAGGCAAGTTTAAGAGATTGAGGGCTGAAAGCGAGAATTACTCCTTCTTAATAGAAGTTGATCCAACAATGAGAGTAGAGGCTGGAGATGAGATAACAGTATCCGTATCTCCTGATAAAACACTGGCCATTAAGTCCTCCAAGTCTTAAATTTAGTAGCTGGTAAGAGAATATTTGATGCTCAGGAAATGTGAGTTTTGCGGTGAGGAAAAGGAGATAGCAGGGATTCTCGGGATATGTGTTGACTGCATTAGAAATAAATGGAGTCAAGTTAAGGATTTGGTTTACAAGGCTCATGCTAAGGTTAGAGAGAAATATGGACTATCTCCCACACCGCCAACCTCAAAAAGAGGGATAAAATGTGACCTGTGCTCCAACGAATGTGTGATCGGGGAAGGCGAATCAGGATATTGCGGCTTGCGTTTTAACGAAGGAAACAGATTAGTTTCCTTCGTTGATGTTAATCACGCACTTCTTTATTCATACCTAGATGCTCATCCAACAAATTGCTGTAGTGTTTGGTTTTGTCCCGCAGGGACAGGGGCCGGCTACCCAAAATATGCCTATACGAAAGTATCTGAATATGGATACTACAATTTAGCTGTTTTCATTAATGTGTGTATCTTTGATTTTCACGTTGGTCAGAATTATTCCCATAAGGATCTAAAGTCAGCCCCAATAGTTACAAGGAGACAACTAATTGATGAAGCTGTGTTAAATGATAAGGTATCTTGTGTCTGCTATTTTGGCGGGAGTCCAGAACCTCAATTGCCGTTCGCGATCAAAGCGTCAGAAGAGATGATAGAGGAGAAAAAGGGAATATTAAGGATTTGTTGGGAGTGGAACGGCTGTGGCAATAAAAAGCTGGTTAGAAAAGCTGCAGAACTGTCATTTATTTCAGGAGGGAACGTTAAATTTGACTTAAAGGCGTTTACACCCGAGGTGAGCATAGCTTTAAGCGGAGTGCCGAATAAAAGGGCATACGAGAATTTTGAGATGATATATAAGGAATTTTATAATGAAAGGAGAAACTTGCCAATTCTAACAGCAACCACTCTTTTGGTTCCAGGATATGTGGACGAAGTTGAAGTGGAGGGAATAGCCAAATTCATATCTGAACTTGATCCAGAAATACCCTATTCCCTTCTAGTCTTTCATCCCGACTTCAGGATGAAGGACTTACCCATAACCAGAATTAAACAAGTGGAAAAAGCTTATTCGATAGCAAAAGGTACTTAAAGAATGTTTACATAGGGAATAAATTTCTTTTATCCTTATCTGGAAATTACCTTAAGTTCTTATAAGCCAGCTGATCCAAATGAGCTCAATAAATGCTCTTTTAAAGCCTAGATCAATAGCCATCATAGGCGCGTCAAGAAGGCCTGGTAAGATAGGTCATGAAATACTAAGGAATATAATTTACTTCGGGTTTGGGGGGAGGGTTTATCCTGTTAACCCAAACGCTGAAAGGATCCTTGGCTTAAAGTGTTACCCCTCTGTGAGAAAGATCAGGGGTAAAGTGGATTTGGCTGTTATATCTATCCCTGCTGAAGCTACGATCGATGCCGTGGAGGAATGTGGACAAAAGAACGTAAAAGTTGCCGTAGTTATATCATCTGGCTTTAGAGAGGTGGGAAGAGCCGATCTTGAGGATAAACTGGTAAGAAAGGCGGGTGAATATGGGGTCAGGATACTCGGACCAAATGTTTTCGGGGTAATTTATACTCCCAGCAAATTAAATGCCTCTTTTGGTCCGCTAAAGGTTTATCCTGGAAGGATAGCCTTCATAACCCAATCAGGGGCTCTTGGGATAGCCCTAATGGGATATACGATCCTCGAGAAGATAGGCCTTTCAGCAGTCGTCAGCGTTGGAAATAAGGCTGATATAGACGATGTAGAGCTTATGGAGTATTTTTCTAGGGATAAGAACACATCGGTGATTTTAATATACATGGAAAGTGTTAAGGACGGAAGGAAGTTCCTAAGGACGGCTATGGAAGCAAGCTTAAGGAAGCCTATAATAGTCATAAAAGCTGGAAAGACCGTTGAGGGATCAAGAGCTGCTGAATCTCATACTGGGGCATTAACTGGAAGTTATGAGGCATATTCAGCTGCTTTTAAGCAAGCTGGGATATTAGAGGCGTTAACTATGGGAGAGGCCTTTAATTGGGCCAGGATGCTTGCAAGTGAGTTTAAGCCTCTAGAAGAGGAGGTGTTGATAATAACTAATGGAGGCGGGGCTGGGGTTCTAGCGGCTGACATGGCGTCTAAATGCGGGCTACCCTGAATGAAACTGG
The DNA here is from genome assembly GCA_964384015.1 of uncultured Nitrososphaeria archaeon. Taxonomy (GTDB): domain Archaea; phylum Thermoproteota; class Nitrososphaeria; order Geothermarchaeales; family CAYLIY01; genus CAYLIY01. The sequence goes on from CAYLIY010000009.1 coordinate 6,476, forward strand.
ATCGTAGGCTAAGGGATGAATTTAGAAAATTCGGCCCGTACTTTGGGTCCTTTAACAACCCAATTGACTTAACGGGAATGGCTACAGATGAGAGCTACTATGAGGCTGTTAGACTCGCCATGGAGGAGGACGAGATCCCATCAATCATCACTATTTACTGTCAAACAGCCAACACTGATCCAACTCTCATAGCCTCCAAGATAATAAAGGCTATAACGGAAATGAAGCCTAAAACCAGGAAACCCATTGTTTTCGCTGGAATAGGAGGAGTAGAAGTGGAGAAAACGATTAGAAGGCTGGATGAAGCTGGAATTCCAGCATATCGTACTCCGGAAGAGGCCGTTTCAGCTATGGCTGCATTAATGCGGTACCATAGAGCTAAAAGGAGACTGAAGCTAGTACTAGGTAAAGTCTAATTAACTTAATTCTAAGATCTTCAAGTAATAGATTTAAGTATTTGTTGATTGGTGTTAAACATGCCGGTCTTAAGCGATTTCGATTTATGGAACTACATCAAAAGCGGCAGATTGAAAATCATACCTTTTTCAAGGGAAATAGTTCGAGAAAATGGTCTTGACCTAAAAATAGGACGACAAATAGCTAGGTTTAAGAAGACAGGGAGGATCTTCAAACCAGGCTGTAAAGTGGAGGATTTTTATGAAATAGAAGAGATCGACTCATTTATAATTCACCCTCATGAGCATGTCCTCCTTCATACAGAGGAATATCTTGAGGTTCCAAATGACCTAATGGGATTTGTTAACCTCCGTTCAGTAGATTATAACGAAAGAATTTATGTAATATTCGATAAAGATTGTGAGCTCGTTAAAATAGGTGAACTAGTGGAAGAAAAACCGAAAATAAAGGCTTTAGCTTTCGACTTTTCAGATTTCAAGATAAAGCCCTTCCCAGTATTGGACTTCATAGCGCATCCTGCCCCGGAGAAGATGATTAAGATAGCTACTGATTCTGGGAAAAGGGCGATCATAACGCCATCTCATAGCCTATTCTCAATAGATAAATGGCTCACTCCCAAGCCCGTGATAGCTGGGCTTTTAACGAAAGGCGACATCGTCTTATCATCTAGGGGAGACACTAAACGACTAATAGATGAAGAAAGGCCATTTGGTGAAAAAGAAGATCAAGTCATTAAAATAAATGACAATTTCCAAATAGGTGATCTAATTTTGGACAAAATAAGCAAGATAGAAACTGTTAGACCCTCAACTGATCAAGTTTATGACTTAAGTGTTCCACCTGTTGAGAACTTCATAGGAGAGAGCGGTATAATCTTCCATAATAGCACGTATGCGAGACTTGGTTGTTTTATTCCGCCGACTATAATCGATGCGGGTTTTAAGGGACAGTTGACGATAGAGATGGTAGGAGGGGAATTTCCAGTTGAATTAAAGGCTGGAGAGAGATTCTTGCATGTGGTCTTTGCTAAGTTAACATCACCGGTACAAAAGCCCTATAAGGGTAAATATCAGGAACAAACTGGTGTGAAGTTGCCTATTTTGTGAATATGCGCAAACATGTAATTTTTATGGATATAAATTGCATTTGATTACCAATCTATATTAAAAGGTGGAATTATGAACAAGGTTGAGGAGGTTAACTACAGGATAGCTGCGATAGAAGCCTTGCAAATCTTAAAGAAAAGCCTCTCTTATAGGGAACTAGCTGCGATGATGGATCTATCTCCAACAGTTTTGAGCAGGTACGTGAATGGACATGTTATTCCAAGTTTGGAAAAGGCGAGAAAGATTTTTGAATTATATAAGAGGGAGTACATAGTTAAGACCGTCAAGAGGAGGATTTTTAGGGATGAGGTTGGAGCAGTGGATACAAGCGGTATAATATCGGATTCTATCTTGTTAAAAGGGATAATACTGTCGGAGTACAACAAGTTCAGAGGCTTTAAAATAGATAAAGTGTTGACAATGGAAGCTGATGGAATACCCGTGGCGGTACAATTCGGGCTTATTTTCGGGGTAGACTTAGCAGTAGCTAGGAAATCAAAAAAGGTGGGAGTGAGGAACTTCATAGAGATAAAACAGGTTTTTGAATCCGGGGCTTATCGCTATATTTACCTCCCTAAGGGGGCTTTGAACAAGAATGAATACGTATTAATAGTGGATGATATAATTAGGACAGGCGCGACGATAAGGGCCCTAGCTAAGCTATGTAAGATAGCTAAAGCCAACATATCCGGTGTGTTCTCCATAATCTCCATAGGCTCATCAGCCGAAAAACTAAAAGAAGAGCTTATGTGTCCCGTTGAGTCTTTCATTACATTATAGCTAGATCAACCGGTATGGCGCTTTGCTCTAAATCCTTAAGCAAATTAGGTTAATGTGAAACTTGAGTGTTAAATCTTAAATCCAAACATATCGATCTCATTTTGAAGTGAGCAATTTTAAGGGCTTAACCAATAATGATGTTTTAAACCTGCTTAACCCCCTAATAAGGAAGCTTATTTCAGAAAGAGGATTCAAAAAGCTGACAGAGCCTCAAATAAGGGCAATTCCTTACATATTAAACGGAAAAAATGTTCTTTTAATGGCTCCAACTGGAACTGGTAAGACAGAAGCCGCAATTCTGCCGATACTGAACAAAATTACCGAACTAAAAAGGGAGAGAGGAATTAAGCTAATTTACATCACGCCCCTTAGAGCCTTGAACAGGGATCTGCTCGAAAGGATTTCTTGGTGGTGTTCTAAACTGGATCTAAAAGTAGCCGTTAGACATGGAGACACACCGCCCATCGAGAGGAGAACTCAGGCATTGCACCCTCCTGATATATTGATAACCACCCC
>CAYLIY010000009.1:9304-17513 GCA_964384015.1 uncultured Nitrososphaeria archaeon
CCCCTGAGACCTTCCAGATAATACTCAACGGAAGAATTTTGAGAACGCGCCTAAAAACGATTAAATGGGTGATAGTGGATGAAATACACGAATTAGCTGAAAGCAAAAGAGGAGTGCAACTTTCACTGAACTTAGAAAAACTCAAGTTTATAATAAACCGAAACTTACAAATAATAGGTCTATCCGCTACCGTGGGTTCTCCTGATAAAGTAGCTAAGCTATTAGTTGGAGCTAACGGGGAGTGCGAAATAGTTTATGTTCCGGTCGCCAAGAGAATGAAACTAAAAGTATTCTACCCTGAGGTGACCGAGAAAGACAGGGATTTGGCCGAACAGATTTATACCTTCCCTGAAGTGGCTGCAAGGTTAAGAAGAATAAGAGACTTGCTAAATAAGTACGGAGCCTCGCTAATATTCACGAACACGAGGCCAACAGCCGAGGCCTTAACAAGCAGGTTTAAAATATGGGACTTTAAGTTTCCGATAGGAGTTCATCACGGATCTCTTTCAGTAATTCCTAGGGTTAGAGCTGAGAAAGGAATAAAATCAGGAAAGCTAAAAGGAATAGTGGCAACATCATCCCTTGAGCTTGGCCTGGACATAGGAAGGGTTGATGTCTGCATTCAGTATGGATCTCCAAGACAGGTTACCAAGCTCATTCAAAGAGTTGGAAGAAGTGGACATAGGATAGAGGAGATATCGAGAGGGGTTATCATAGCCCAGAATTCTGATGACGCTCTTGAATCATTAGTCATAGCTAAAAGAGCTTTATCGGAAAAGCTAGAGGAGATAACCATCTTTAATAAACCCTTGGACGTCTTAGCTCATTTTATCGCTGGGTTGTTAATATTTAATCCAACTTGGACTTTAGACACTATCCTGGAGATCGTGAAAAATTCATATCCATATAAGGATCTGAAGGAGGACGAGTTAAAGGGCCTTCTATCGTTCTTACATAGTCTATCTCAACGTTTTATAGCATTTTTTGAAGAGGATAAAGTCGTAAAAAGGAGCTCAAGGAGGGGAAGAATCTTCAGCTATTTCCATGAGAATCTCTCAATGATACCTGAAGTTAGGCAATACTTAGTCATAAATGAGGAGGATGGCTTGCCGATAGGAGTACTAGATGAATCGTTTATTGCCGAATATGGGGAAATAGGAGTTAAATTCGTTATGGCTGGTGAGGTGTGGAGAATTGTTCAGATATTTAAGGATAGGGTGTATGTTAAGCCCGAACTTGATCCTGAAGGCGCTATTCCAAGTTGGGTTGGTGAGGAAATACCAGTTCCATTTGAAATAGCTCAAGAAGTAGGGAAAATAAGGGGCATCGTAGAGGATTTGGCCTTCAAAGGCTTAAGTCTCGAAGGGATAGGTAAAAGTCTTTCTAAAATTTATCCCGCATCAAAAGAGGTAATGATTAAGGCCTTAAAAGATGTTTGGGCTCATATAAAAATGGGATTTCCTGTACCGAGGGACAATTTAATTTTAATAGAGAAATGGGAGGATTATATCATAATTCACGCCCATTTTGGGACTAAAGTCAACAGAACTCTTGCTAGATATTTGGCGGAGAGGATATCACGTGAGATGGGCTTGACTGTCGGAGTTCATGAGGATCCATACAGGATCTTCATCAAAGGGAGGGAGTTATTACCAGAGGACTTAATAAGAGCCTTTAAATATACGTCAGGAGATTTAATCGACATTATTAAAGAAACAGCTAGAAGAACTAAGTTTTTCAGATACAGGATAGGTCATGTTGCTAGGAGAATGGGAATAATAACCAAGAAAACGGAGCTTTCCTTACAGTTAATAGATCAATTAATAAAGGCCTTTAGCGGAACCCCTCTCCATGAGGAAACATTAAATGAAGTTTTAACTAAGGACCTAGATCTAAATTTAACAGCTTACGTCTTAAACAAGTTAAGAAAAGGGGACATACGAATAACATCCATAGGGGAAGTTAGCAAGCCAACCCCGTTGGCAAGCTTAGGGCTAAAGTGGATATATGGAAGACCGGAATATGTATCGCCTGATAGAGCTAGAATTTTAGCCATAGCGTCCACGAGGGCCAGGCTCTTAAGTGAGATAATAACAGTCTTATGCATGAACTGTAAAGCGTTTGTAAGGGAACTGCCAGTATATGAGCTAATAGAAGGTGAATTAAAATGCCCTCTTTGTTCCTCTAACAAGATAGCCATTCTTAAGGAGTCTGAAGAGGATGTTCTGAATTTTCTATACAAAGAAAAAACAGGGAAAACTCAAGGGGAGTTTTGGAGAAAAGCTGTTAAAAGCGCTGAACTCATCCTTAAATACGGAAAACCTGCAGTGTTGGTCCAAGTCGCTAGAGGGATAGACCTTAAAAAGGCAGAAGAAATAGTTTTAACTGAAAAAAGAATTACAGGCAGGCTTTTTGAGCTAATAGCAAGAGCAGAAAAGGAAGCTCTGTTAAAAAGTCATCTACCAAAGGTTTAAGGCATATCTAAATTCAGTCACGTTTTTACGATCGGCTTCATGAGCTTAACATATCAGATTTTTAATGCTTTTTGGCGATAACTGCACAATCAATACCCGATAAAGACCACGATCATCCCCATAATCTTCTGGAGGACGAAAGCCTCTCCAAGGAATGTATGGGCTAATAAAGCTATTTAGATTAGCATGGAGCTCTGAAGTATAGACTGCTCACAGGCCATTTCTGTCCCTAATGTGTGATTCCATAGGATAAATGCTAATGCTGTATTTATGATGCTTATCCAAGGTTATTATAATCCAGCCATTTAAAGAGGAAAGACCATGCTATTGCTTAAAATAGCGGCTCCAAGAAGCAACAATGAACCAAATGCCACGGTATAGGAGGTTAGCATGAAAACATCTGTTTTATCGTCCTTTAGGTGATGCCTGGCGATGATCATATATGAACCCAGCCTAAGTCTGAGAGCGCAGTTAGAAATACCCCCTAAAATCTCGCTAATGATCAATTACTAACTGGAGAAAAACAGCATTATGCCACAAACAGCGATTATTATTCCAATAGGTTGAATGGTTGTGGGTTTTTCTCTAAGGAAGATAATACAGGCCGAAAAACTGTAGTCCCTGAGCTACGAAATAGCCTGTAAAACCCAATACAAGAAACATTAATAGTTACTTGAGTTTAAGGCCCTCCTCGTCTCTACGCCGGGCTAACATAAGTATGGTTAGCACTATGGAAGCTAAAGTATATCTATAAGCTGCAAAAGCTACTGGATTCAGCTCTTTAAGGCCAACTTTTAATAAGCATATAGGATGTTGACCAAAGAAACGTGACGATTAAGGCTTCAATTAAGCTCATGGTCTTTTTAGATCTCCTTTATCACGCCATATCTCTTAATGATCTTCGCTATGAGCAATGATGAATAAAGGTCTATTATTCCCTGCACAGTATTCCAGACGGTTATTTCCGTGAAATAAGCAATAAAACCGCATAGTCCCATAGCTCTTGTTAAGAAGCTTTGAAGTTCTGAGTTGGAGAAGAATTCTATAACCTCTTGAGGACTCATTCCGAAAAAGAAGGGTATTGCAAAATATAAATTTAAGAAAGCTGTTACAACATCCCTAACGATTATAGCTATCGCTCCAACAAGCGTGAAAATAGCTAGATTTTCAATCACACTTCTCCTCCCAAGCTTAAAAGCAAATAGAGCTGGAATGAGAAACATCCATATGCTGGCCATGTCCTTCATAATGGCTCCGATCCATCCGCCACCTAGGCCTATGTATCCGACAAACGGAGTGCTTATGAGCATAGAGAGAATGGCTGTTTCAAGTCCAAATAAAATCCAAGCGACTACCCATGGAACGGCGACTAGATCGATTCTCATTCCCCAGGGCACATAAAAAAGTGGTGGAAGAGACTGAATGGCTACCGATAAGACGGCAAATACAGCAGCTGCTGACGATTTAACGCTTAATCTCCAGCTCATCTGTTAAGAATGATGATGTTGAATTATTTAAACCGAATTACAAATTATTAAGTAACCTTCACTATTCTTTAGCCGATTCGCTTGAACTCTTTGCAAAAATCATGCTAAGAAGATTTTCCCTATTCACCTCCACCAATGTCCTCCATCCCAGATACAACATTCCTTTCTCGTCCTCGCTTAAATATCCCATTTTTATGAACTTATCCACCAAATAGGAAACTCTAGTCTTTATAATCTTCTTAGCTAACATTTTCTCCACCTCCTTGCTAGGCGCTTTTCCTCCACGTGATAATATATAGACAATTGAGGCCGCTAAAGCGGCTAAATCATCTATTCTCATACCAAAGGCCCTTGTCTCAACAAAGCTTGGATGTTCCTTCAAGACAACGTAAAAAGTTGCCTTAGAGAAATTCTTTTCTTCGCTTTCTTCAAAAAAGACCTTAATGGTTAATCCTATTCTTTCAAGCTCTGTCTTGAGGATATCTAGGATTTTAAGGTAATTTTTACCAAGAAGTCTCTTAAGTTCCCATCCCTTAATCCCTGGTTTCATGTGTCTCTTGAATAGAAGGATTCTGGCAGCTTTTTTGATCTTTTCTCTTGGTATCTCCTCTTTAATTTCCTCTTCCAACTCTATTCCTCTCCATTAACCATCTTTCAAAGGTTATCGGAATGGCCACGGACCTTACCTTGCCTTTAGTCATCTTCATTCTCTCCTTGAACGGTATTATAAAGATCTCATCCTTAATTGGGTCTGTCTCTATCGAAATATAGCCATAATTTGCCAAAAAGCTCAATATATGCGCTTTTTTGACGGTCTCCTCATAGGTTTCAGAGCAGATATAACTCCAATAATTCACCTTATCAACTCCCTTGCTCTTTAAATCTTCCCATGTTCTGATTAAGGTCTTATTGAACTCCTCCTTCGACATAAACCCCATTTTTAACAGCTCTTCTTCATTTATGCCTCTTCCCTTATCCTCGATCATTTTCGTCTCCAATCTCCTCTCCTCGAGTGGGGGAAGTTTTCTCCAGTACTCTATAGCAACTCTCAGGTTATCGTTGGTTAACTGCTCCATCTCTATGATTGGATGCCATGACTCCACGAATGCTTCAGCTAATTCTCTTAAGCTCATGGACTCTATCCTTAACAGGGCTAACAACGGATCTATGTATAACAGCGATGCTCTTAACTTTATCCAATTCTCCTGCGTTAAAATGAGCCTGGATAACTCATAAACTGCCCGAGCATCGAGCAGAAGTTCATCGGTCTCCTTTAATACTGGAATGTAGGGTCTTAGCTTATTAAAAAGCTCTACTATATCAACTTGAAATGGATCGAGGTTTTTATCAACTATCTCCTTAACTAGCTCGATAACTCTCTCAAAAATCTCTAAATGCTTCCTATCCTTCATTTTCCGGTCAGCCTGACGATCGATCTGCCAGCGATATTCTGAACGGTTATGACGTGAGGAGCGCCCTTAAGACCTGTAACTTGTCCAGGCGTGATCACTATGTACTGAGAGCCCGACTCGCTCGTTAACTTGAGGATGTATCTCATTAATATCTCCCTATTGATGGGGTCGCAGTGTACATCAAACTCATCTATTCCCCTAATTGGTGATTTAATGTATTGTTGTAGGGCTAGGAGGAAGGACACAATGGCAACTGTTCTCTCTCCTCCACTTTGGGTGTAGGCATCTAAAACAGCTGGGCTTCCCCCTCTAAACCCGACTAGAATTTCTAAACCGGCTTTTTCCACATCTTCCTGATCGATTAACCTGATGCTCCCAATAGCGTTCATTGACGCGAGTATTTCCTTATAAACCTCTTCTACATCCCTTATTATAGCCATTATCCTTCTTCTCCAAATCTCTTCTCTCGTTTTTAATTCTTCTAAAGCTCTTTTTCGATTTTCGGCTACTTTTTCTGCTTTATTTTTTAAATCCCGATAAATGTCACTGTATTTCATGTACATTTTTTCAACCTCCTCAGATACGTCTCTTAAGGTAGCAAGTTGTGCGTTAATTACCCTTATATCATCTAATATCTCATTTGGGTCTCTATCAGTTTCTACCCTAGGGCTAACATTTAACGCCTCTGATTCCAGCTTTTTTAATTCTTTTAATACCCTATTATACTCGCTCTTGAGCCTCGATATCCTCTCCCCTAATATCTTCACATAGAACTTACTAACAGCTATTTCCTCCCTTATGGCTACGTATTCTTCAAGCAGATCCAAATAACTCCTTTTATTTTTAAAAAACATTTTAACAAGCTTATTCTTATCCGCTGATCCCTCCAGAATTTTTTTAACAATTAAATCCATCTGGTCAAGGAAAGCATCCATTTTCTGCTTTATCGTCGAAGCTTTATTAATTCGCCCCTCAACTTTAAGCTTCTCCCTTCTCCTCTCCTCTTGAAGTTGTTCAAGGGCTTTTTCTATTTTCTCCTTTATTTTCTCCTTCCTAATGCATTTTGCCCACATGTATTCAGATCTAAGCTTCTCTCTCTTCTTTTCTAATTCTCTCTTCTTTAAATACTCCTTATACTTCTCCTCCCAATGTTTTAACGTATTTTCCGCTCTTTCAAGCATCTGTTTGATGGCCTCTTCCTCGCTTAAAATATGTGAAAGCTCTTCTCTCGCCTTAATTATCCTTTCCCTATACTCCTGGATTCCTAAAGCCTCTTCTAACATCCTCAGTTTTTCTTGCGGATTAAGGACGCTGAATCTTTCTATCATTCCCTGATGCATGATTATGAGCATATTGTCGGGATTTATCCCGAGTCTTGATAATATCCTTAGAACCTCGGTTTTTGTAACAGCTCTGTTATTTATCTCATACCAATAGGTTCCATCTAGCTTAAGATACCTAGTTAAATAAACTTCATCGGTTCTATAACCCTTTATAGGTCTCTTACCGTTTATTGGTCTGTTATCAAGGACTATGGTTACTCTAGCGATTCTTTCGCCTCTTCTGATGAGATCCCTTAAAGCTCTTGATCTCTCAGTGTAAGTTTGTCCTAAAGCGACCGAGATAGCTATTAGAATTGTAGATTTGCCTGCTCCGTTTGGACCGATGATGAGATTTACTCCTGGCTTAAAGGGTACTCTTGCATACTCATAGCTCATGAAGTTCTCCAATATTAACTCCTTAATAAACGACCTAGGGTCTTCCATAATTTAACTACCATTAGTTTTGTCTCCAGAGGATTTAAGGGAAATGTATCTATGAAATTGAGATCGGGAAAACCCCGTTTAGTTTCTCAATAAAATCATTAAATAATTGATTTTAAGCTCAAACTTGTCTGTTTTCCGATATAAGTTTTTTAATATTTTAGAAATCGTAATATTTAGAAACCGTAATATATGATGGCCATGAAGCCCGATAGTGGATTTAAGATAGTTCTGACCGCAGAAAGATGTTTGATGAGCAATTATAATGGTGCCTTATTCTTAGGGTTTACTGCCTGTGCTCCAAAGACCTTATTCAAATCTTTCCTCTTCTTCAGATTCATATGTCCTCTAGTGCCTACTGAAAATGGTAAAGCTAAGTTAGCACCGTATGGTACTAGAAAAATAGAAGCAGCACTCTTAGAGAATGGCTTTTCAGAAGATGAGGTTGTAATAACATCTCCGGAACATTTAGATAGATTCGTAGGTCCGGAAACTAAAGTGGTTGGGATAACTTCGAATGACCCTCTTGGAAAGGGCCCAGCCTCAACTACTTTTGCTGGTCCACTTGGTTTTATAAAGGAGGAGCCATATGATGCCTGGAAATTCAGAGAGTTAGTGACAAATCCGATCCTAAGAAAGTATAATACAAAGATTGTTGTCGGAGGTCCTGGTGCTTGGCAGCTGGAAGATCCTCAAGTGAGAAGAAAACTAGGAATAGATGTCGTAGTAATTGGGGAAGGCGAGAAAGTAGTTCCAGAACTATTTAGGAAAATAATTGAAGGAGAAAGAGTTCCAGAGGTGATTTACGGCGACGTGGTTGAGCCTGAAGAAATGCCAATAATAAAGGGAGCTACGATTGGAGGAATCGTAGAAATTGCGAGGGGATGTGGGAGAGGATGTAAATTCTGTTTACCAACCATGCAGAGACTTAGATCGAGACCTCTTGAACATATACTAGAGGAAGTTAGAGTAAATGTCAGAAATGAGGTCAGATGGATAACATTTCATGCGGAAGACGTCCTCAGGTACAAGGCTCATGGAATAAGGGCTAATGAAAAAGCAGTGGCTGAACT
>CAYLIY010000010.1:0-8018 GCA_964384015.1 uncultured Nitrososphaeria archaeon
GCAGGACCTCCAGGAAATGGAAGATTTAATTCTCTAGCGAATTGATCGATCAAGTTGCCTAGGCTTATATCGAGAGTCTCGCCATAAACCCTCCATTTCCCATCGTTAAAAGCGGTTATCGCTGTATGGCCCCCTGACACTAAAACCACAAGCGGATTTTTAGCCTGAGTTAGCTTTATTGCGAGCTCTATATGGCCTATGGCATGATGGACAGGATATATTGGTTTTTTAAAGTAAAATGCTAAAGCTCTAGCGCTTGTAGCACCAATTCTCAAAGCTGGCCCCAATCCTGGTCCAGCTGAGTAAGCTATTCCTGTTATTTGTTCCATTGAAACTTTAGCCCCTTTTAACGCCTTAATTATGACCTTAGATGCTTTTTCTGCGTGATGCTCAGCCGCCTTTTGCGGATGTATTCCAGATCCCGGCTCAACCTTTAAAACAGCTCTCTCATCGGCTAAGATTTTAAAATCTTCGTTAATTATAGCCACACCGAAAGTATGAGCTGTAGATTCGATTCCCATTATAAGTAAATTATCGCTTGAACTCATCTATTTCTCAAAAAATATAAGTCTTCCGGTCTTCTTTAATAATGGCTTCAGCATAAAGTCGATGAAAATTGAGGGCGGAGTTATCTTTATTCGTTTTAGCTACCGAGAATAGGGAGAGGATTCTGAACTCTATATCAAGAACTTTAAAAATACCGCCCGAAACCATGGAAAGGATCAAAATTCAACATTTAACCGGGCACTTTGGATATCCTATAGAGTTCTTAAAGCTTAAGCTTAACGAAAAGGAAACGGAGAGACTTATTAATTTGATCTTCGACGAACTACCAGATCAAGATAAAAAGCGCTTATTCTTGAATATAGATGACTTCGTGGATGATAAGGGAAACTTATATCTAAGGTTGAATAAGCAGAAAATTTGCATTGGACAAATCCACTTATCAGATCAGGATCCTGTTAGAATAGTTGTTAAGGGTGGGAAAAAGAAGATTAGGGAGTTAATAAGAGAGGGGGGTTATGAGCTTCTTTGATCTCTGCGTCTTATACAACAACCTTATTGAGAAAACGCTTAAGAGGCTGAGGAGTTTAGGCTTCAAGTATGTGGGGATATCATTCAGCTTTGATGATAGGAATTTAATCAGGGAAGTTAAGGAGTTAGGGAAGGAGTTTGGGTTAGAGATTTTTAGCAGAGTTGATATAGAGGTTAACGACCCCGGTCAATATCACAGGTTGGCTTCTAAAGCTAGGAGGTTTTTTGATTTAATTTGTGTGAGCAAAGCACCTGTTAATTTATTAAAGGGCATAAATCTGAAGAAAATAGCATTAATAGATGCTTTAGTTGCTTCTCCTAGGCTTGTCGGGAAGATACGCTCCATGGGGATGAGAATAGCTGTTGAGTTCAATTTCTCAAAGTTCTTTAAGGCATTAAGGGCTAAATCTAGCTTTAAAGTTGAAGGGATGATCAGAAACGTGACAATGCTAGATTCCCTCAACATGCCTATAGTTATATCAAGTGGGGCAGAGGACCCTTTCGAGGTGATTCCTCCAGTTCAAATGGTTCACACATTTTCAGCGATAATTGGGAAAAGAGAAGTGAATAAGAAATACATATCAACGATTCCTCAGGCTCTGATCAGAAATTTAATGCCGCTCAGGTGGGATGTTGAAGGTATTTAGAAAAAGATACCTGTACTTAGCTATAAGATCGAGAAATGGAGAGATATCGGATGAGGAAGTTATTAAAGAGATAAATAATAGTTTCCTGAATTTCTTCGGCTTTATTAACCTTAAGCTGTCAAGGCTTAAGATTGAGGAAAAGCGGGAGAGGGGGCTCATATTATCGGTTGACCATAAGTTCTTAAAGGAGACCATAGCCGCCATAACGTTCGTTGGAAGGGCAGAAAGGAAAGGGTTTGTAATCGATGTACTGGGAATTAGCGGGACGATTAAAAGCTTAATAAATAAGGTTGAATCAGAGATTTAAAGGAGCATAAGTTTGTGCTATAGGGATATCATAATGAGGATGAATTTGGTTAGAATAAGGTGATACCAGATTGTTTGTCCCTCAAGCAGGATATGATAGAGCCATAACAGTTTTTTCGCCTGATGGTAGGTTATTTCAGGTGGAATACGCGCTTGAAACCGTTAAAAGGGGAACCATATCAATAGGCATGATCACAAGCGATGGTGTGCTATTAGCAGCTGAAGAGCAAATAGATAAATTCCAAGATGAAAACTTCAGCAGAAAGCTTTTCGTGCTCGATGATAATATAGGAGCTGCCTTATCTGGATACGTGCCGGATGGACGTGTTCTAATTGATTACTCTAGAGAAATTTGCCAGAATCACAGATTAGTTTATGATGAATGCGCAACTGTAGAGTACGTTGCTAGAAGAATAAGCGATATTAAGCAGGCCTTTACTCAGCAAGCTGGAGTGAGACCGTTTGGAGTCTCCATAATATTTGGTGGAGTTGACTTAGACAAAATTCCAAAAATATTCGTCACAGATCCAAGTGGATCTTACGTGAAGTACTTCTTAGCAGCTATAGGGAATAAATCTGATGCGGCCTTAAGTTTTTTAGCTAAGTACTACACTAACAAAATAACACTAGAAGAAGCGAAGATGCTGGCAGCAGCTGCTATTAAAAGAACAAGTATTTCCGAAAAACAAATAAAAATTAGGTTCCTAGAAGTTCCAATAAAAACAATGAAAGCAAGGCTTTACACGATAGAGGAATCTTGTATTTACTTAAAAAAAGCCGAGCAAAAGTATAGGTGAGCTTCTCTTGTCATCAGAGTATACAATAGCTAGATATAAGGCTAGAGGCAAGAAGTTTGAGATTTTAGTTGATCCTGAAAGAGCTCTTGAGTATAAATTGGGGAGAAGAAAGGAGTTTCAAGGGATACTCCTCTTCGATGTTATTTATTCTGATTCTAAGAAGGGCTTAAAGCCGTCAAGAAAAGATTTAATAGAGATCTTTGGTACGGATGACGTGAATTCTATAGCTAAGGAAATTCTTGAAAAAGGAGAATTGCTTATTAAAGCTGAGCAAAGGGAGAAGCTTATAAAGGAGAAAAGGAGGAGGATAATCAGCTACATATCCAGGTATTGTGTGGACTCAAGAACTGGCGCTCCTCTTCCGCCCATAAGAGTTGAGAGAGCCTTAAAGGATATAGGAGTTAAAATTGACCCGTTTAAGGATGAGGAGGAACAAATTCCCGAGATAATAAGCAAATTAACGGAAGTCATACCGATTAAGAAACTAATTTCGAAGTTAGTGGTTAAAGTACCAGCAATATACGTGGGAAAGGCCTATGGGTTTGTGAAGAATGGCGGCGAAATAGTTAAGGAAGAATGGGGGAATGATGGCTCTTATATAGCCGAATTAATCATACCGGCTGGCTTGAAGAACGAGTTCGTGGATAAATTATTAAATTTAACGAAAGGAACAGCTTATGTTGAGGTTAAAGAGGAAAGAGTTATTTGAGCGGAGAAGAGATTTTGAAAGAGGATAAGAACATAGTAGTTCCAGGGGAAGTAGTTGAAAGAGACCCAAAAAAGGCAGGAGAGAACACTAAAGTCACTGAAAGAGGAGTAGTTTCAACTAGATTAGGCGTAATTCAGAAGGTGGGAAGAAAGATTTCCATAATTCCCTACTCAGGACCTTACAGGCCTAGAGATGGAGATCTGGTCATTGGAGTAGTTGTGGGCTATGCGCCAAATGGATGGTTTGTTGATATAGGGGCTGGCGTTAAAGCTTTCTTGCCAGCGACTGAGAGGTTTAAGGGCAAATTCGATCCAAGAATTCACGATTTAAAGGAGGCATTTAAGCTTGGGGATGTCCTAGCAGCTAAGATCTTGGTGGCTGAGAGGTTAGGAGCCCCGCTTTTAACCTTAAGAGGAAATAAGAATTTAGGAAAGATGTCAACTAACTGGTTCATTAAGGTGCCTGTCGTTAAAATAGCCAGGATAATAGGTAAGAAGGGATCAATGTTAAGAATCCTTGAAAAAGGAACAAACTCAAGGGTTATGGTTGGTCAAAACGGAGTTCTTGCCATCGAAGGGACTTATGAGGCGTATGTTAAGATAAAAAAGGCTGTTAATCTGATATCGGAGAAAACATTCTTAAAGGGCTTAACCGAGCAGGTGTCCAAGCTAATAGCGGGGGAAGAAAATGCCTGAGAAAAAATATAAGAGGATAGATGGAAGAGCTCCTGATGAATTGAGGCCGTTCTCCATGCGAGTAGGGATACTAAAAAACGCAGATGGATCAGCTGAGATAAGATTAGGAAAAAACTGGATAATAATTGCTGTTTATGGACCTAGGGAGTATTATCCTAAGTTTGAGGCTTCCCAGGAGAGAGCTATTTTAAACTGCAGATATCATATGGTGCCATTTTCAACTACTGAAAGAAAGCCTCCAAAGCCTTCAAGAAGGGAGATAGAGCTATCTAAGGTCATAAGGGAGGCTCTTGAGCCAGCTTTAATATTAGAGGAGTTCCCAGAAATGGGGATAGATGTATACATAGAAGTCATTCAGGCCTCAGGAGGAACAAGGGTTTCTAGCATAACGGCGGCTTCATTAGCCCTAGCCGATGCTGGAATACCTATGAGGGATTTAGTTGTTGGATGCTCAGCTGGGAAGGTTGATGGAAAGATAGTTCTTGATCTGAATGAAGAGGAGGATAAGGAGGGAGAAGCTGATTTAGCTTTAGCTTTAATGCCAAGCTTAAACAAGATAACATTACTCCAGATGGATGGACAATTAGCCCCAGATGAATTCAAAGAGGCTGTTGAGTTAGCAAAGAAAGGAGCACTTAAACTATATAAAGCCCAAATAGAGGCTTTAAGAAAAAGAATTGAGGAGATGAGATAATGAGAGAAAAAAAGCAACCATTATCTGTTTATTTATTATCTAAACAAGTAAGGCAGCTCATAGAACTTAATAAGAGGATAGATGGAAGGGATTTATACAGCTTTAGGGAGATGAGGATAAAAACGGGAATTGTAGAGAAGGCTGATGGGTCAGCAGTTGTAGAGCTAGGAAAGACGATGGTGGTTGCTGGTGTAAAGTTCGAGATCGGCGCGCCATTTCCAGATAGCCCGGATGAGGGAATACTGATAGTTGAGGGTGAAATCTTGCCCTTAGCATCCGTAAGCGAGGAGCCAGGACCGCCGACCGAGGAGGAGATAGAGTTAAGCAGGGTTATAGATAGAGGAATAAGAGGCGCAAAGGTCATAAACCTGAAAGACTTGGCGATAAAGCCAGGGGAAAAAGTGCTTAAAGTTTTTGTTGATTTTAACGTGATGAATGATGCAGGAAATGTTATAGACGCATCAAATATAGCTGTAATAAGCGCTTTATTAACAGCTAAATATCCTGATATCAAGGAGCTAAAGGGAGGAAGGGACATAAATGAAGCAAGCCGAGTCCAACTTCCAACTCACAATATACCTATTAGTGTGACCTTTGCCAACCTTTTCGGTAAGCTCGTAGTAGATCCGATCACTGAGGAGGAAGTTATAGCAGATGCTAGATTAACCTTAACCTTAACGAGTGAGGAAAGAATATGCGCTGTCCAAAAGGGAGGAAGCGGGACCTTGACCTTTAACCAGTTATTCGAAGCTTTAAATATAGCTAGAAGGGTGAGCAATGATATAAGGAAACTAGTGATAAGAGAAACCGGTGTGAGACATGGGCAAGAGTAAAAGAACAAGGAATATAGCAGCGATGTTTGGAGCCAGATACGGGGCTACCGTTAGGAAGAAGTGGAATGAAATAATGATGAGAAGAAAAACTGTTTATGTGTGCCCAAAATGCTTAAGGAGAAAACTCGTGAGGATATCAGTTGGAATCTGGCGTTGTAAAAAATGCGGTTTCACGATGGCCGGTGGCGCCTATCAGCCTCTTTATTATGAGAAGCTAAAGGGTCGAGTTTGACGGTTCTCATAACGACTTCCAGAAGACCGACAAGAAGAATGAGAACGTTTATAAAGGAGCTTGAGAGAGTTATTCCTTCATCTAAAAGGATTCAAAGAGGAAAATCGAGCTTAACTAAGCTTAAGGATAGAATGATCATGAACGGATTTGATAAATTAGTAGTGGTTGAAGCGTATAAAGGTAATCCCGGGAGGATGATCTTCTATGTGCTTGAGGAGGGGAGATTGAAGAGAAAGCTCATCATGAATTTAATGTCAGTTTCTATGCAAATAGATGTAAAAAAGGTGTTTACAGCAACAGAGCTTAAAGTGGAGCTAGACGAAAATTTCTCAAATGATCAAGAGCTGATTAGACTCAAGGACTTCCTCGATCAATTTTTAAGGGAGGAAATAATCCCTGAGGAAAGAGAAGGAATAAGATGTACATTAAGGATATCTAGGAAGGATAATAACATATCCCTATGCTTTTTGAATTCTACAACTGGGAGAAAGATTAGACCTTGTTTTACCGCTAAGGTGATATGGACGGATTGAGAGCGGGAGAGATGGAGTATATTTTCAGAGGTGAGATAAGTTTTTCAGATAAAAGAATCTCTGAGACCATCTTTAAAGCAATTTATAATGATATAATTCGTGAAAGACTAAAAGATGTCCATGTGAAGTTAGAGCTCTCTGGCCATATAGTTAAATGTGAAATACGATCTAAGTCTTTTGCTAAGTTCAGGGGATTTGTAAATACCCTATTAAGGCTCATTAATCTCACATCGCTTCTCATATCCTCTTTAGACAAGCTCTCCAACAATTGAAGTTATTCTCAGCAAATCAATGCGTAATTGTTGACTGAAGCATTTAATTAGCATGGTTATAGCTAAATTTAATGAGCTAACAATTAAATGTGAGAGCTATGAGCAGTAAGAAAATTTCCCCAAGACTTCAACAGTATTTAGTTCAGCTGGATAGACTTCAAAATACTTATTTAGCGGTTTTGTCTCAGAAGCAAGCAATTGATACGCAGTTGATTGAAGTTAAGAATGCTTTAAACGAAGTAGAAAAAGCAAAAAAAGGACAAGAAATATATAAATTAGCTGGGAACGTCCTCGTTAGGGTTAATAAAGAATCAATAGAGAAGGAGTTAACTGAAACTAAGGAGATATTAGAGACCAGACAAAAAACCCTTGAAAATGAGGTCAAACGATTAAGTAAGGAAATAGAAAAGCTAAACGAGATAGTATCCAGAATGTTGAAGGAGGAGGGAGTAGCAACTTAAAACATGAGTGGGTATAGAAGAACTTTAGAGTTCATTAAAAGGAGTAAAAAGATATTAATAGTCTCTCATAGAGGTGCTGACGTTGATGGTGTGGTTTCATCCGCTCTGATGAAGCATCTTATATCCAATATCAATCCAAAAGCAGATGTTAGAATTCTTTTCCCTAAAGGAATATCAAATAAAGCTGAAAAAATCTTAGATTATCTTGATCTAGAATTTTTAGAAAAAATAAACGAAGAAGAATATGATTTGGCTATTTTTCTTGATGTTGGGGGACCAAGTGTTTTAGATAGCTCTGAGAAGCTATTAAAAATTAAGATTCCGAGAATCCTTATCGATCATCATCTACAAAGCAGGAGTTTCCTTGATAGGTTTGAAGTATTTCATGTAGATGAAAGTTCTTCCTCAACATGTGAAATGGTATATGAGTTACTGAAAGAGGCTGAAGTAAGCTTAAATGATAAGCTCCTTCACGCATTAGTGGCTGGAATATTCGTCGAGACTAAATTCTTCCTAAACGCTAAATGCAAAACCTTTAGCATACTAGAGAAACTATGTGAAAGGGTAAGATTAGATAAGGCTATAGATTTGGTGAAAAGAACTAGAGATTTCTCGGAGAAAGTTGCTATTCTTAAGGCCTTTAAGAGAATGAGCATTTATAGAGCTGATGAGTGGCTTTTCGTTTTTTGTGATTTAAGCGCTTATAGATCTGAGGCTGCTAGTCAAATAATGTCCGTCGGCGTAGATTTCGTGGCTATAGGGAGTAAACTAAATTCCGAGAGCAAAGTTCATGTTCGTTTATCC
>CAYLIY010000010.1:8028-16213 GCA_964384015.1 uncultured Nitrososphaeria archaeon
AACTCATAAACCAGTTAAAGGAAGCAAAAAAATTTGTTGAAGAACTTGGGATAAACGCTGGGAGGGATTTAGTATTGGCTTTGACCAGAAAGTTTGGAGGAACTGGTGGAGGGCATAAAAACCTAGCCACAATTACGTTAAACGAGAGCTTAGATCAGGTATTTAAATTCCTTTTAAAGTTCCTTAAAAAATCATTAAAGGAGAAGCTAGGTTTAGACCTAATCAAAATGGAGTAAAATAACTGATTTTTTACCTTCCTCCTTGTAATTCTTGATGACAAGACCATTGATACGGCTTAAAAACCTCACTTTCACATATGCTGGATCAAAAAAACCAGCATTAAAAAAGGTAAATCTGGAGATCACAAAGGGGGAGTTCATAATTCTAACCGGGCCAAGTGGATGTGGAAAAACTACTCTTTGCAGAATCCTAGTTGGGTTAATTCCTCATTTTTATCCGGGAGAGCTGATAGGAAAAGCTATAATTTTTGGCAGGGACGTGAGAAGGAGATCCATAAAAGAAATAGCTAAAAGGGTAAACATAGTGTTTCAAAATCCTGACAGCCAGATAGTGATGACTACTGTTGAAAGAGAAGTGGCATTTGGGCTTGAGAATTTAAGATTGTCAAGGGATGAAATAATTAGGAGGGTGAACGAGGCTCTTTCCAGGTTAGACATAACGGACCTGAGAAGTGAAAATATAGCACATTTATCTGGGGGGCAGAAGCAACGAGTTGCCATAGCATCTATCTTAGCGATGATGCCAGATATAATGATTTTAGATGAGCCAACAGCGTATCTGTCCCCTTCATCCGCTGACAAGCTTTTTGAACTGCTAAACAAGCTGAACAGCAAGTTAAATATGACGATAATTTTGGTCGAGCATAGGCTTGATTTAGCCGTTAAGTATGCCTCTAAGCTAATAATAATGGTAAATGGCAGGATAACTCTACAAGGACCTCCAAAGGAGGTTCTATCAGAAGACTTAACTAAGATCTCTGGAGTTAATGTTCCGTCTATAGTGAAACTTTACCATCGCTTAAAATCCATCGGAGTGAGGCTAAGAGAAGTGCCTCTAACTCCATTTGAGGCAGCTATTCTAATGAGGGAGGTTTTAAAATGATAAAGGTAGAGAATGTTTGGTTTAGCTATGATGGAGTGAGATACGTCCTTAAAGATGTAATTATGAAATTCTCTGAAGGAAATTACATAGCGATAATGGGTGAAAATGGCTCAGGGAAAACAACTCTTTTAAAGCACCTTAACGGTTTATTAAAGCCAAATAAAGGAAGAGTTCTGGTGGATGGTATCGAGACAAGTAAAATTCCTGTATCTGAACTGGCTAGAAAAGTGGCGATAGTTTTTCAGAATCCTGAGATGATGTTCTTTTCTGAACGAGTTTACGATGAAATATCCTTCGCTCTTAGAAATTTTGGCCTGGATGAGGAGATTATAGAAAAAACCGTTAAGAAAGTCTTAAATATATTCGGCCTAGATGAATACGCTACTGAGTCCCCTTTTAATCTTAGCGAGGGTGAAAAGAGGAGGTTAGCCTTTGCATGTGTTTTAGCATGGAATCCGAAATATATAGTTTTAGATGAGCCAACAGCTGGTCAAGATGTTTTTCAGAGAGAGTTACTCAGGGGGTTAATAAAACAGCTCACGTCTCAGGGAAGGACTGTCATAATAGCATCTCATGATGTTGAGTTCGTTGCTGAAACAAAGCCTTACATTTACCTATTAAGCAAAGGAGAGGTGATAGGTGAGGGGAAAGCAGAGGATGTCCTAACTGATGATAAATTAATTAAAAAGGCGGGTTTAATAAAACCGCAGATAGTAGAAGTATTCAATTATCTCGGGTTTAATTATCGAGAAATCCTTGATGTGAACGATGCCTTAGATTTCATAATAAAGAAAGTTAGTGAGAGAAATGTATAGGCTGACCAGCGCGTTCATTTATGAAGGAAGAAAAACATGGGTTCATGAACTTGACCCTAGGTCAAAGCTTATCTTAAGCGCAACCGTCATGTTAATAAGCATTCTCTCGGAGAGCCTCCTCATACAAATACTGGTTTGGACAGGAGAAATGCTGATAAGCTTTATTGGGAAAGAACTTAGGAAATTCCTAAATTCGGCGCTTCTTGTTCTTCCTTTTTCAGTTTTTATTCTTCTAATAAATTATGTATTCGGTAGAGGGTTGATGGCATCAATAACTCTCTCATTAAGGCTTGTTGCGATGGTTGGAGCATTCTCCATATTCTTCGCCTTAACTCCCCCTGAAGATTTTATTCTCATGCTTGAAAGTCTTAAAGTCCCTGCTCTCATCTCCTTTTCTTTTTCCCTTGCCCTGAGGTTCATTCCAGTCATGGCAGAGGAAACTCAAAGAATAATTGATGCTCAAAGGTCGAGAGGACTGAAAGTAGACTCGAGGAATCCAATAAGGAGACTTAAAATGATGATGCCGATCTTCATACCCCTTATTATTTTATCCATAAAGAAGAGCATGGAGGTGGCAGAAGCTCTAGAAACAAGATGTTTCGACCCCAATGCTAAAAGAACAAGCATTATTGAGCTTAAAATGACCATGAGAGATTACCTTATAATCGCTTTATCTTTGGCTATTTTGCTGGCTTATTTTATCTTAAAATGCTCTATTTAAGCTCCTAAACTTTTTATATTAATTTAAGAGTCAATTAAAATTCAAGATTTAATTGGGGATTGAATGGGATATACCGAAGCAATTGATTTCTTCCTTGATAAGATAAAAGAAAATTTATCTAGAGTGAAAAAAGAAGAAGTAGAGAAGCTCATTTCAAAAATCATAGAAAAACAAAGAGAAGGAAAGAAAATCCTCATAATAGGCGCTGGAAGAAGCGGATTGATAGGAAAAGCTTTTGCCGTTAGATTAATGCATTTAGGGTGTAACACTTACGTTTTAGGCGATATAATAACTCCTCCTGTCGGTAAAGGTGATTTAGTTATAGCAATTTCAGGTTCTGGAGTTACTAGGCTTGTTCTAACAGCTGTTCAGATAGCAAAGGAGGTTGGAGCCGAAGTAGCTGCCATAACGTCCTATCCACAATCCCCCTTAGGAAGGACGGCTGATTACGTAGTTGAGCTTGGAGGCAGAATATTGAGACCTAGTAAAGAGGATTACTTTGCAAGCCAAATCCTTGGAATCCATGAGCCCTTGATGCCCATGGGCACCTTATTTGAGGACAGCTGCATGATTCTCTTGGACGCAATAATAGCTGATTTAATGCAAAGAATGGGGAAGACAGAGGAAGAGATGATAAAGAGACATGCTAATATAGAATAACTTAGCACGTTAAATGTAAAGCGGCTACTACTTTTTTGTTCGATTTAACAAGCTTATTGAATATTTTACACGCGTCATCTGTCCTTCTTATTATCAGCTTTATCCCCTTAAGCCTTAAAGAGTTTTTAACCTCTTCTGGAACCTTCATGCAGCCATAGGCACCAGTTCCTATGATTATTGTGTTTGGTCTCCATTTTAGCACTTCTTCGAGGTCCCTCTCACATAAACTATGTCCTTCTTTTCTCCACCATCCGCTTTTAACGTGATCTGGGTAAACTATTACATCACTCGTATATGTCTTCCCTCTGATAGTTATACTGCCGAATGAATATCGCTCTATCATTCAATTAAAGTTGGATGCTAAATGTAATAAATGGTGAAACGTAAAGGAGATATCAAGCTATCCCTAATTGGAGCTTCGATAGTTGGTTATGAGAAGATTTTGCTGACAAGGAGGAAAAGAGAGCCTGGTAAAGGTTTATGGTCAATTCCAGAGAGATTAATGGAGCTTAGGGAGACGGCAAAGGATGCCCTAAGAAGGAGAGTTAAGGAAGAGACCAACTTAGAGGTGAAGGTGTTAAAGCCGATCGAGTTTTGATAGCATAATTAAAAATGAAGTCAAAAGATCCTGTACCATTAAGTTCTCGTGGATTTCTTAGCCAAGCAGGCAAAAGACGGAGGAAAGAAGTACAAAATAACTAAAACGTTAAAAGAGCTTATTAAGAGGATAAAAGAGCAGAATATATTAAATACTCGAATTTAGGTGGAATTCTCACCAGAACATTAACTGTAGGGTCTATAACATCCTGTTCTTTGAAGAAAACCGAAGGCGTTAGTATAGAATCTTCGTTTAGCTTTATCTTACTCAACTCAGGAAATAGACTTAAGCTGAACAACTTTAGTATCGACCATTTCTTTCTTCTTTTCCTGCTTAGAAAGTTCTTAACAGGAGTCATTTCGATTAACAAGTAGTTTGTTATCGGATAACCTTCAGACATCATTATCCTCGCTATTTCCTTAACCAGATTAGCGGAAGCATAAGCTATCTTCTTATCGCTTTCGTATCTGACTGCAACCTTTCTGAAAAACCAAAATTTAGTCAGTTTATCAAACATATTTCTACATAATTCATCTACTAGCTGAGCTTTTAAAAAATATGGTTTAAAACAGCGTCTTTCCGAGAATATTCTGAAATAGACCAATCAGAGGCAATACTTATACTTGATAGTGATAAATAGGGGATACTTATTGTAATATACCCAGAATTATGGGAGATAGAATAGAGAAGACTAGAACGAAAACTTTAAGAAGCTTTAAGAAGAATACAAGGAACTTGACGCGAATGAGTGATTTCGGTTAATTTTGAAAAAAGTGGGATATTAAGAGGATTAATGATTAAATAACTTATTGAACAGCTTTTTTGGTCCCTATTCTTCTAGGAATTTGATTTTATTGGGCTTTTAGCTTGCTACGTAGTCAACGATGTTAAAAACCTGTGAGTTCATAAAGAGTATTAATCACAAATTAAAAACTCTTGCAAAGTTAATGTTAGGGTTATTTGGAGTTGGCTCGGGTGTTCAAGCAACACGTAGTTCATAAACATGGGGAATGCATGAATTTTGATCCATCTGGATATTGTAGACTAAAGCATGTTAAAGTGAGACCAGACGAGCCAGCTTGCCAGAGCTTCATCCCTAAGTTGATTAAGCCCAATCAAGGAGCATAGCTATTTATATCAGATCAGATGGATAGGTTAGATTTGAGGAGATCATAGGCTTAAATAAGGATAGATAACATGCGGTCCTCGCGTCTTGTGTTTAGTGCATTAATAGGGATGATCATATTCTCCGCCGGAGCCCTATCTATAGGCCGCTTATTTCTATCCCCAGGGGAGTTCATTTGGCCTGAAGAAGAAAAAGGATTAATAGTTTCGTGCATGGTAGCCGCTGTTGTTTCTGGCTTCTTGACGGCCAAGCTCGCTATTAAGAGGACATCGAGAAACTTAATCTCTCTGCTGATATATGGAGCTATTTCAGGATGCTTAATGAACTTTCTCACGGCTATCGCCTTGGGGATGTATTTATATTTAACTAGCCTGTTCATAGCACCGAGGCTAATCTCAAGCAGTTATCTGATGATTTACTTAATCTTAGAGAGGACTCTCATATGTGCTTTGGTATTCGGGGCGGTAGGCGGTTTTATAAACTGGTTCTTAGCCAGATAAAATAAGTCCAGGGTTGCGACTTCAGCTTAGAACGCTGTAAACAAATCAGCAAGAATAGTTAAATTTTTAACTAAACTTATGCTACGCATCTTGCTAACAAGCGTTAAAAATCTAAATTAGGTTATGAGTTTAACTCATGACCACCTGACCTTAAGCACCTCTTTCTAATTTTATTAATTCGGAATCTATTGATTTGATTGATTTCACCACATTATGTATTATTACTAGCGAAGTATAGAAGAAGTTGAAGAGCTTATAGGCGATTTAAAGTGATGGAGTTAATAGTTAAGGGCAGGAAGGTTTTAACTAAAGATTATGTCATTTGGCGTTTATGGAGGATTTATGGCGATTTCTTCAAAATCCTTAGGAGAGGAAAATATAGTAAAGAGACTGATTTATTTTTTATTTTGGAAAATTGGGTAAAAAGGGGGAAATTTGAAAGAATAAGCGGTGATCGCTTTAACATCAATGTTGGTGTTTTTCGTTTACATCGATCTTACCCAAGGGGAATAGTTGAGCGTAAGGGATTTGGTGATGTGGCTTTTATTTCAGCATTTTCCACAAAGTATAATAAAAGGGTTGTATACGCCAACTTTTTTCAGCTAAAGGTTAAAGAGACAGCGATTAAAGCATATAGGGAGTTATCTAACCCAATTAGTGCGAATCAGTTAGATTTATATAGAAAAGATCTTATTTTAACTCTAAATAAAACCTTAGGAGCTTATAATCACCTAATTTGTGATTTTTTATACTACTGGCTGATAGGCAGTAAAAAAATCCCTCATCCTATCATAGAGATCCCAATATCGTATACATGGATATCGTCTCCAGGTAAAAAACCGATAATATTAAGCGGACATTATCTTCAGGAAATGGGACCCTATACTGGGATGGATACGATGCTTAAGAGCCTTTTTCTGGTAACCGGCGTTAATATTAAGCTTATATTAAAGTTCTCTACCTTAAGCCTTAGAAGGAAGCTGATAGACATACTCCAATACGGGGTGCAAGAGAACTCAATTGAAGATGATGGGCACTTTGAAAGACAAGAAAAAGTTGAAAAGGGATCATTAATAGCTTCTTCCTTTATGATAGCTACAGATGTGATCTTTAGGTAAACCTTAAAATAGGAATATATTCTTTAAATCTAAAGAAGTTCAACAACAGGCTTTTTTCCAAGGACAAGCTCTCTAGCTGTTGTTAAGTTCCTTTTTAATCTCTCTGCCAGATTCCATACTTCTTTCGTCCTCTCCCTGAACCTTTTCTCCCTCGGAAGGTGATGATCCCAAATCATGAGTTTGAATTTCGTCTTCTTTAGAATCCTTTTAACGTTCTCTATAACCCTTCTAAAGTTTATTAAGTTAAGGGTATATCCAAGCATGTAAGTCATCGGGCCATCTAAGATTAGGTAAGTTGGCTTCTCTCTAATTATGAAATCAGCATAATCCTCGATTATCGGCCCGTTTAAATCAGATGAGTGAATAAGCTTCTCACCTCCATATTCAATAATCGTGGAAAAAACCCAGCCCACCCTTGAGTATTCTATCCCATGGAAAAGCGGGGGAGTAAATCTAAGTTTTGTTTTTCCGAATTTAAACTCCCTTCCCTCGGGATAAATTATTTTTACTGCTTTAAACTCAGCCTCAGGTATTATCTTCCATTTTTCCCACTTGCTTACTTTTTTTAAAAACCATTCCTTCCCCTTCCTGAGTAGTTCTTCTCTTCTTTCATTGTAATCCCCGAAATCTTTGTTTATTGATCTAAGCTTTTCAGCTGTATCAGTAAACATTTCTCTCTTTCCCTTTTTAAGCCTTATTTCCGATTTTCCTAGCTTTTTCCATAACTGAGAGAAGAAATTCAGGGCTCTGGATCTTTGGGAGTCGTTTATGTATTCATTGGGATTTTTAACGAACAATGTTTTCCCTTTGTAAATATCTAAATACCTAGGCAAGAAGTGATCCCAATGGTAATGAGAAATCACCACGCAGTCCGCTTCTTTACTGGCCTCCATTATCTTTCTCCTTCCCTCTAACTTCCAATTTATTTTCATCTCATCGCTAGCCGGAAAGGATGGTTGCATCACTGCTATCCCAGGATCTATGAGGATAGAAATGTCGGGAGTTCTAACCAATGTACAGCTACTTTTAGCTCCGAACGAATCGAACCATATTGGCTTAAACTCCATTATCCTCAACCCATTATGTGCGTATGAGCAATAAATTCTTTCCTTAATCCAATTTTTATGTTAAATTTGAAGAATTACCCTAACTTTAGCCATGCCTTTTACAACAAGCTTTCCTTTGTTATTCAAACTAATTCATGCGAGCTATATTATCCCGTTCGAGTTGATTTTCGCATCAAGCCTCTTATTCTGTTAAAATATCTCTCGATTTCCCCATGAAGTAAGGAGATTTCCGCGTATCTGTTGAGCCGCCTTTATAAAGTTTATCGCAGGATTTTCCCTTATAACATTTGCTAACTTAGCTAAAAGTGGACTTTTAAATCTTAAACCAGGGTTTTTCAGCGCAAGCTTCTTAAACTCATCATATAGCTTAGCCATCAATCAAGTATTTGTGCAAACTCGTATATGTTATCATTCAGGTTTTACTTGAACTGATCATAATTAAATGATCAATTTAAGAT
>CAYLIY010000011.1:0-6177 GCA_964384015.1 uncultured Nitrososphaeria archaeon
GCTGTGATGAAATCATTGATGCTGGCAGGTCGTCCCCCAGACACCTTCCAAGTTCACCTTGGGGCTGAGCTGAAGACCTATGTGGATAGCGGTCTACTAGAGGATATCACCTATCTCTGGGAGGAGTATGGGCTTGAGGAGCTATTCCCGCCAAGCGTAGCTGAGCTCTGTAAGGTAAACGGAAGATATTATTCAGTCCCAATAAACGTTCATAGGGCTAACTGGCTGTGGTACAATAAGCACATATTCGAGAGGCTTGGCTTAGAGGAACCCCATACGATAGAGGAGTTCTTAGATGTCTGCGAGAAACTAAAGGCTGCTGGCATAACCCCGATAGCTTTAGGCACAAGGCCCAAATGGACAGAGGCTCATTTGTTCGAGGTTATACTTGCATCGATAGCTGGCCCCGACTACTATAAGGCCTTCTTCAGGGGGGAGGCTAAGGCTGATGATCCAAGGATGAGGGCTGCGCTGGAGTTCCTTAAAACCCTGGTTGAAAACGAGTATATCTACCCATATCACGGTACCTTAACTTGGGATCAAGCCTGCCAGCTATTGATAGATGAAAAGGCCGCGATGAATATAATGGGCGATTGGGCCTTAGGCTACTTCAAGGTTAAGGGCTGGGTTCCTGGGGTTGACTTAGGAGCTATAGAGTTCCCAGGAACTGAGGGACTTTTCGACTTCCTATCCGATTCGTTTGCTCTGCCTAAGGGAGCCCCGCACAAGGAATGCGCTGAGAAATGGCTGGTCTTCGTAGCAACAGCCGAAGCTCAGGAAACCTTTAACAAGATAAAGGGCTCGATAGCTGCAAATAAGAACGTCCCACCGACAGCTTACGAGGATCCGGTAATGGAGAAATGCGCTAATGATCTATTGACTAAAATGATCATACCTAGCGCCGTTCACGGGGCAGCCACTCCAGAGGCGTTCTTAAGCGATTTCATCGACATAATTAACAGATTCCTCTATAGCCCAGATGTGGATAGGGCTATAGATGAGCTGGATAGGGCTCTCATAGAGGATAAGGTTAAAGAGTTCTTCGCTGGAGGCGAATGAAGGAATCTAAATCCCTTCTCCTTTTTTTATCCCCGATAATTTTGGTCATATGCATAGTTTATTCCATGATCTGTTGGACCTTCTACGTCTCGGTCACCAACTGGGTTGGGATGGCTCCACCATCGTCCCTTAATATCATCGGCCTCGAGAATTACATCAGCTTGATCAACATGGAGCGTTTTTGGAACGCCATTAAGAACAACCTAATTTGGCTCATAACATTCGCTATCCCAGCTACTTCACTGGGTTTCATCCTCGCTTTATTGTTGGACCAGAGGATTAGAGGTGAAAGCATATTCAGATCTATATTCCTCTTTCCGACAGCTATATCCTACGTCATTACTGGAACTTTATGGAGCTGGATGTACGATCCAGCTGTTGGCGTCATAAACACCATGCTACGCGCCTTAAAGCTGGATTTTCTAGCTGGACCATGGGTAACGGACCCTAACATAGCTCTATATTGTCTGGTAATAGCGGCTATCTGGCAGTGTAGCGGCATATCAATGGTCATATATCTGGCCTCCCTGCGTAGTATTCCTCCATCATTGATCGAATCAGCCCTCATAGATGGCGCCTCTTTCCTTCAAATAGTCAGATACGTCATAATACCATCACCACAGATAATATACGCGACGGTGATGGTCTTGGCCATGCAGATAATGTTCTCGCTTAAGGTTTTCGATATAGTCTGGGTTATGACTATGGGAGGGCCTGGGTACTCAACCGATGTGTTGGCCAACTTCATGTTCATCGCCACCTTCAGACAGGACTATATGGGATTGGGCGCTGGAATAGCGGTAGTTATATTCCTCTTATCATTAGCGATAATAATTCCCTATTCGCTGTTCGTGATGAAGAAATGGTACGGATGGTGAAGCCTTCAAGAATTTTGCTTTACCTTGTTTTGATCCTGTTGTCCATTATATGGCTCCTTCCATTTTATAGCGCGGTCTTTGCCTCCTTTAAGAAGGAAGCGGAGATAAGATACGGAGGGTTCTTAACACCACCTCGTGAGCCATCAATAGGCGCCTACCTTAAGGCGCTGAGCGAGCTTAAACAGGGCCTTCTCAACAGCTTAGTCATATGCGTTCCTGCCACTTTTCTGTCGGTTTTCTTAGGAGCCTTGGCCGCTTATCCTCTATCCAGGTTTAGGTTTAAAGGAGCTCCATTTGTCTTCTTTTTAATCCTAATAGCCACGCTTATACCGTATCAAATAGTGCTTATACCAACAGTTCAGCTGATGGGCTCTCTTAATCTTTACAACACTCATTTAGGCCTTATTCTCACGTATACTATGTTTAACACACCAATAGCAACTCTTCTGCTTGTGAATTTCTTCTTGACAATCCCGATGGATCTGCAGGAAGCGGCTCTCGTTGATGGCTGTGGACCCGTTGATATCTTCTGGAGGATAATTCTCCCCTTATCCGCCTCTGGTCTTGCAGCTACAGCTATATTCATCTTCACCACCACTTGGAACGAGTTCTTATTCGCCCTAACCATTTCAGGAAGTCCAGAAGTAAGGCCAGCGATGCCAACTCTGGCTGCTTTAAAGGGCACCACAACAGTAGAGTGGAGCACCCAAATGGCTGGAGCTGTTCTCGCCTCCTTGCCAGTTGTGGGAATCTATGTCCTGCTTGGGAAGTACTTCATAAAGGGATTGCTTGCAGGGGCTGTTAGAGGATAGCTCTAAACTAAATAAGCAATTATAAAATGGCTTTTTCTGTTTTCTTATCGAAAATATGCATTTTATTTCTATTAATTCTTATCCAAATTTTTTCCCCAACTTTGGGAACAGCTTTTACGCCAAATGTCCTAACTTTAAACAATAAAGAGCCTATTTTGATGTCCAGAACAAGCTCCGAGCCCAATGGCTCAATAACATAGAGTTCCCCAGGTATGGAATCCCCCATAGGCTCCATGCAAAGCTCACAGTCCTCGGGCCTTATTCCAAGGATTAGCTCAGAGCTTGTTGCCTTTTTCTTTATTAAATCAGCTAAATCATTGGTTAGTTTAAGTCTAAAGGTTCCAGCATCTAGATAGGCTTCGCCATCTCTCTCCATGAGGGAGCAATCGATGAAATTCATGGGCGGGCTACCAACGAAGCCAGCAACAAATACGTTCGCTGGGCGATCGTATATCTCATCTGGATATGCGTACTGTTGAAGCACTCCGGCGTTCATAACGGCTATTCTGTCGGCCATCGTCATGGCCTCAACCTGGTCATGGGTTACGTAGATAGTCGTTACTCCTAAGTCCTTCTGGAGCTTCTTCAGCTCAGCTCTCATGTAAACCCTTAGCTTGGCATCAAGGTTGCTTAACGGTTCATCCATCAGGAAGACCTTTGGCTGTCTGACGATCGCCCTTCCCAAAGCAACTCTTTGTTGCTCGCCTCCGCTCAGCTGTTTGGGCTTTCTTTCAAGCAAATTCTCTATCTTAAGCAACTTAGCCACCTCCAATACCCTCTCCCTTATTTTCTCCTTTGGATACTTCCTCATCCTAAGTGGAAACGCCAGATTCTCATATACGGTCATATGGGGGTATAAAGCGTAGCTCTGAAAAACCATAGCTACATCTCTATCCTTCGGGGGAAGATCGTTGACCAATCGATCATCTATGTATATCTCCCCTTCATCAGGAGTCTCAAGGCCAGCTATGCATCTTAAAGTTGTTGTTTTTCCGCAACCAGAGGGTCCCAGAAGAACTATGAACTCTCCCTCTCTAACGTCTAGATTGAGGTGATCAACGGCCACGACCTTTCCGAACCTCTTGGTTAGGTTCTTTATGGTTACCTTGGCCATTCGTTAAACCCAAACTAAGTATGGACTTTAATAAATTTTAGCATAGCAATTATCAGCTACTTATGATCCTTAAAACCGAGTTTAGCTGTTACTAACCATTAAGGCCGAGATCCTAGACTGTCGGGTGGTCAACTTCATCGAGTAGATTTTAAACTCCTAGTTTCAAAATGTAATTGTAAAATGTCAAGGAAAATACACTTAGATGAGATAGATAGAAGAATAATATCCATCCTCCAGCAGAATGGTAGGACAGCCCTTGTGGAGATCGGAAGGAAAACAGGGATGACTCATGTTGGAGTTAAGAGAAGGTTGGAAAGACTTGTAAAAGGGGGACTCATAAGAATATCCGCTAATGTTGATATCTCAAGGCTTAAGTTTAAGGCGGCAATCATATTGGTCGAGGTTGAGAATTACGAGAGACTTCAGCAACTGATAGAAATGTTCAAAAATTGCCCAAGGATCATCTGTCTGGCTACCTTGTCAGGCACTTACAATCTCATGGTGTTGATAGCGGCTGAGGACATGGACACCCTCGAGAGCATGATTCTTGGTGAATGCGCCATTAGGGGCCAAAGGGGCATAAGGAAGTCAGATGTCCAGATAATTGAATCCTTTTACTATCCAGTTCACTTTCCCCTCAGGATGATAAGTAAGGGCCGTTCAAAGATTTCTCCATGTGGCCTGAGATGCGATAAATGTGGCAGATATAAGCTGAAAAAGTGCCTAGCCTGTCCTGCCACCATATTCTACAGGGGATTTCCTAGCGATTAAAAGGCCTTTTCAGCGGTCATATCAACTAAAGCCTTTATCCTTGAGGCTATTTGCGGAGGAAGGCCTAAGATGTCGACATCGAGGAACCCCTTAACGATCAAGCTTGTGGCATCCCTCATGGAAAGCCCTCTTGCCATCAAATATTCTATTTGTTCCCTTGATATCTTCCCTATCGCGGCCTCATGAGAGAGTTCGCTACCTCTCTTAGTTCCTATCAACTCAGGAACAGCGTGAATGGTGGCATTATCCGATAAAAGTAACCCTCTACATTCGAAATGTCCTTTTGCTCGCTCGCTTTTGCCAACTATAATGCCTCTTGCGTACATTCTTGCTTTATCCTTAGCGATCGACCTAGATATGATTTCCCCCCTTGAGTCGACACCTTCCAGCACTATCTTATTCCCAACGTCTATCAATGAATCGTTGTCTCCAAAGAGAATCGAATTAGAAGATACCCTAGATCCATTGCCTCTACAATAAAAAGTTGGGTATGCCTGTATCGATCCGACCGATCTTAAATTCACATAATTATTGATAAGCACAGCTCCTTCATCTAAAATGGCCGCTGATCTAGGTCTCACGTGTGCTCCCCTAGACCAGCTATGGATCATCGTGTAGCTGACTTTAGATCCTCTTTTAAGGTAAAATTCTGTAACTCCTACGTGCAACCCAGTTGAGATCGGCCTTATCATACACCCGGTTATTATATGGGCCTCTGACCCTGGCTCGGCTATGATTATATTGTGGACATTTTGGGCAACTCTATCATGGTAAATTAATAAGCATGCTTGGATCGGCATATCCACCTTTTGTCCTGGAAGTATCCTTATGAAATACCCATTATGTAATTTTAACTCAACTAAAGCCGTGAACTTATCCTGATCAACGGGAACAGCCCTCCACCAGTAATCCTCGAGCCAATTATATCTCTCTAAAGCCTCCTTGATGCTCATTAGCTCAATTTTCCCCTTATACATCTTAGCTACCTGCTCCATCACGACCTTCTGATCTATTTGGACGTAAGTTGCTGCTCTTCCTTTCATGCGCAGATCTATCCCTGAAGCGTATGCTAGCTCAGGCGCCTCTTTAACGGCTTCTTGACCTAACGCTCCCCCTCCTAGATACTTGGATATGGGTATATCAGGACCAATCAGGGGAGGCTTATTTATGGCCTTCTTAGCTCTCTCCTTACATTCAAGCATCCAGCGCACTTCGCGTACCCCTCCCTCTCAATTTGTTTAAGTATGACTAGAGGATCACCGTAACAAGCTATCCTCCCGTTATACAAAACATAGCCCCTGTCCACCTCGATATACCTTAATATATAGCCTAGATGCGTGACTATTAATCCAGATCTTCCTTTAAGGAACTCCTTTAAGGCTTTTCCTATTAACTCGAGATTCTCTATGTCAACTCCTGAATCCGGCTCGTCGAACATTGCAAGCTTCGGATTTTGCGCCATAACCTGCAGTATTTCCGACTTCTTCATCTCTCCGCCCGAAAATCCCACATTTAAGTCTCTATTTAGGAAGCTTTGGGAAAA
>CAYLIY010000011.1:6187-7423 GCA_964384015.1 uncultured Nitrososphaeria archaeon
GGAAAATCTCAAGTTGGACAGAAGACCAAGTATCTTCTCCTCATCGGAGGGCTCTATCAGCTCCAAAATCTTCCCCAGTTTTACCCCGGTTACCTCTGGAGGCCTTTGAAATGCCACAGCTATCCCTAATCTAACCCTTTCATCTATGGGTAGGTTAGTTATATCCCTTCCATCAAAGAAAATTTTTCCCGAAACAACCTCATAACCTGATAAGCCCAAAATGGTGTTTATCAATGTTGTTTTCCCCGAGCCGTTAGGCCCAAAAAGTACATGAACCTCTCCATCTGGGATTTTCAAATTAACGTTTTTTAGCACTATTTTTCCAGAAACTTCAACTGTCAGATCTCTGATTTCAAGCATATCATAATTAAAGTAACTATCCTTGCTGATAAAGTGATAATCATCAAATGCTATATTGGCCTGGAGATCAAACTAATTTGGAATGAGTCCAGACTCGTTTCAAATTTTGTGCTCAACATGTGGAGAAAACATGCCGTTTGATTCAAGGAGCTGGAGTTGCCCGAAATGTGGAGCCCCCCTTAAAATAGAGCTGAATTTAGATAAGATCGCATTTAAGAAGTCCTCTCTCGTGAATAGGGTTAGGAGCATTTGGAGGTATAAGGAATTAATACCGGTTAAAACTAAGGACGTCGTGAGCTTAGGCGAGGGCTTCACTAAAATCATTAGGAGGAGGGTATTTGGAGCCTTAACTTATCTTAAGCTCGAGTATCTATCACCAAGCGGCTCCTTTAAGGACAGAGGTTCCTCAGTAGCTGTTACCCATGCTAGGGAGATAGGGGCTAAAACATTAGTGGAGGACTCATCAGGAAACGCTGGATCATCGGTGGCCCTTTATGCCCTATCCGCTGGCTTAAAAGCCAGAATATATGTCCCAAAGGATGCCCCGGAGAATAAAAGGATGATAATAAGGATCTTCGGGGCTCAAGTAGTCGAGTGTAGGAGTAGAGAAGAGGCCTCTAGTAGAGCCGTCCATGAACTTAGGAGAGACGACTATTATATCGGCCATCTATGGAACCCGTTCTTCATAGAAGGCATGAAAACCATGGCCTTTGAAATAGCCGAGCAATTTAAATGGGAGCGTGTTGATTGCATCATCGCGCCGATAGCTAGCGGATCGCTTGTTCTTGGATTATTTAAGGGATTTAAGGAGCTTGAGGTTCTTGGACTTATAAATGATTTGCCGTCCCTTGTTGGAGTTCAAGCTGAGGGATGGGC
>CAYLIY010000011.1:7433-8700 GCA_964384015.1 uncultured Nitrososphaeria archaeon
GGGCTCCAGTCTACGAGGCGTTATATGGCAAGAGGAAATGGGAAAGAAAAAGTAAGTTGGCTGATGCTTTAAGGGTAAAAAATCCCCCGAGGTTGAATGAAATAACCAAAGCGATTAAGGAGACTAATGGGCTGGTTGTTACAGTAAACGATGATGAAATAGCCGCTGCTCTAAGGGTCTCTTTTAAGATGGGCTTTTTCATTGAGCCGTCATCAGCTACAGCGATAGCTGCTCTAAGAAAGCTAATTGATGAGAACTTTGTGAAGAAAGATGAAAAAACGGTAATTCCCCTAACGGGCTCTGGATTTAAGGCCATTAATAAACTGCTTCTCCAAGGTCTGAAGTAATCACCGGCGCCGATCAAATGTCTATGCTTAAATTCAACCTACGTTTTTTCATTAAAATTTGGTTTCTGATGCTTAATTTCAGGTGTTGTAGATGCGTTCTTACCCCTACGCGATATTAGTCTACGGTCCTGCTGGGAGCGGGAAAACAACACTTACAGCTAAATTTGAGGAATGGTTAAAGGAAAACACTCACTATAGGGTAGCATCAGTGAACTTGGATGCTGGATCTGTTAACCTTCCATATAGGCCTGTTTTTAACGTAAGAGACTTCATAAGGATAGAGAAGTTGATGAAGGAGCGTAATCTAGGTCCTAACGGGGCATTGATGCTGTCTGTTGAGGAGGAGACGAAGCTCATTCCCACCATCATTGAAAGGGTGAACGGATTGGACTATGTGCTGATAGACACGCCCGGCATAATGGAGGTCTTCACGGGGAGGGAGGCAGGGAGAAAAATAGTTGAACAGCTTTCAAGAAAGCTTACAGTAGTCGGCGTATTTGTGATGGATGCGAGCGCTATAAGGACGGCATCTGAGCTGATATACTTTAAAACATTATGTGTTCTGGGATCTCTAAAATTGGGTTTAATAACTATCCCGATATGGAACAAGATAGACATAGCTACTCCTGAATTCAAGGGGCTGATAGCTCTTGAAAAAGATAAGCTAGCTGACAAATTATTAGAGGAGGGAGGATTATACACCGAGGCCGCTACCGGAATGGCTGAAATAACAAGCAAGTTGGAACAAGCTGTTAGAATAATTAAAATCGATTCGCTTTCTGGCAGGGGGCTGGATGAGCTCTATGAAGCAATTCATGAAACCTTCTGCGTATGCGGTGATCTGACTTAGCCCAACGGTTGTTCTGAGCTGGAATTAACGTTATAAAGGCTAATCCTGAAGACTCTAATAAGTGATGGAG
>CAYLIY010000011.1:8710-14236 GCA_964384015.1 uncultured Nitrososphaeria archaeon
TGATGGAGAGAAAACGCTCAATTTTAGAGGGCTTCATAGCTGGATTTTCGTTTGGATCAGCCGCGATAATAATCAGACTTCTAGAGGGAGTTAATGCCTACACAATAGCTGTCATGAGGTTAATAATAGCTTCTCTTGCTCTGATAGTCATATCGATGATAAGGGCTGATCTATCTGAGCTCTTTAAATTTAGGGCTGAGCTTATTCCCTTAGGAGCTTTTCTTGGCCTCCACCTCGTGTTCTTCATAATGTCTGTTAAGGACACCAGCGTGATGAACGCGACTGTTCTGGTTAACACAGCACCGATTCTAACGATGATCATCGGCGTTTCGTTGTTCAAGATCAGGGCCTCAATAGAAGATGTTATGCTCGTCCTGATGGCATTTTCAGGGGCTTTTATGATCGCTTATCCGGATTTATCCCATGAAGGCAAGTTAATAGGCGATTTAGAAGCTATCATATCTGCTCTTTTAGAAAGCATTTATCTTAATTTAGGATCAAAATTTAGAAGAAAAACTGATCCAATTTCGTTAATGATCCCCGTTTTTATCTTAGCGGCATTTACAGCTTCTATAGCTGCTCATTTAACTGGAACTTCCCTACGCCTCCCGTTAGAAATCAGGACAATTGCTCTTATATTGGCCCTTGGCTTAATTCCAACAGCTATCGGTCATACTTTGTATTTTTCATCCCTTAAAGGGTTAAGATCATTTGAGACGGCTACTATGGCTTTATTAGAGCCCATATCTGCATCTATCATTGCTGTTTTTCTTTTTGGGGAGATTCCAAGTTTATGGTCCGTAGCGGGATCGGCATTGACCTTATCGGCTGTATTCTTAGTCTCATTAAGAAAACTCTAAAACTTGTCTTCATATGCCTTTTTTAGCTCCTCAGCAACCTCTCTTAATCCAAGGCCTTTCAGTGTTTCAGGTTTTGGAATCCCGTTTGAGTTCCAACCTCTTAGCTCATAATACCAGCTGAGCATCTTGTCATAATCCGAATAACTTAATTTTGAGTTTTTCAAAGGGCCCTTTGTCAAGGATTCCTCAAACCACCTTAGGGGAGGATAATCCATGTATCTATTCCAATTATAATTGTTCTCCCTTATCCAAAATGCCCTAATTAAGCAGTAAATTCTCTCAGCTATTACAAGCATTTCATTTAAGCTCATTTTTAATCCAGTTGCGGCCTCAAAAAACCTTGGGTACCAGTCGAGATCAAACCCTAGCTCTATCCATGGTAACCTGCATACGGTTAATGTTTCGAAGATTCCTCCCCTGATGTTCTGCATGTAGATAAGCCTTTCAACCTTCTCCCTTGAAACAACATTCCTGCCCATTTTAATCTCCCATGCTATAAACCAAGCGTCCTTATGATGGGCGCCTATAGGTGAGGTACCATACGCTAAGGCCATCCCTATGGCCGCATGACAATCATAAGCCGATATTTCTAAGCCCTTAACATGCATCGCGAATCCAGCTGATCCCTTTCCTATGACCTCCGATAACGCCTTAACTCCCAATGCTAATATTCTTCCAATTCCCTCTTTATTGGCTATTTTCTCAATTAAGAGCAATGCTTGCTCTTCATCTCCCCACCTCGGACTTAATCCGTCTAAATCCTCCCTTGTTATGAGCCCTCTTTCAAAGGCCTCGAATAAGAAGCCTAAAACAGATCCTGTTGAAATAGTATCCAAGCCGTATTCATCACATAGCCTGTTCAGGGCAATTATTGAGTTCATATCACCTATTCCTAAATTTGATCCAAGCATGGCCACATTTTCGTAGTCCAGCTCTGATTCTATCCCGCTGTATTTTCCTCTTTTAGCGATAACTATGTTTCCACATGGCATATTACAATAAGGACAGCCTCTTTGAGCTATTTTGTGAACCTTCTCCATAGTTAATCCGCCTATTTCCTCGGCTAGTTCGAATACTCCCTCCCTGAAATTATGGGTCGGTAAGACGCTGTTCGCCTGGGCCCATTCTATCGTCGCCATTGTTCCCTGCTTCCTCCAGAACTCATAGTTTGGGCTTCTCTCTATAGTCTCATAAGCCTCCTCTGCTAAAATTTCTACTTTCTCCTCATCATGAACAGGAATTTCTGAAGTACCCTTTATGACGACAGCTTTTAAATTCTTCGATCCCATAACGGCTCCCATTCCGGGTCTTCCTCCAGCTCTTCCCTTCTCAGCGACGATCACAGAGTATCTAACCAGGTTCTCTCCAGCCCTTCCTATCAATAGAACTCCACAATCCTCCCCATGAGCCTCCCTTAATACATCATCTGCCTCGTAGGTCTTCATTCCCCAAAGATCCTTAGCATCTCTAATTTGGACGTTTTTATCCTCTATGTACACATAACTTGGTTTTTCCGCCCTACCGTAGATGATGATGGCATCATATCCCGCCTTTTTCAGCTCAACAGCCATCCTCACACCGATGTTCCCATCGCCATAGCCACCGGTTAAGGGGGACTTTGAGGCTACTATCATCTTGCCGCTACTTGGGATTTTTAAACCCGTTAACGGTCCAGTTGCAAATATTAGGATATTATCTGGGGACATCGGATCTGTTCCTCTTGGTAATTCATCCCAAAGGATCTTTATGGCAAACCCTCTCCCCCCTACGAACCTCTCAGCTAGGTCTCTTGGAAGTTCTACTACCGTGTGTTTCCTCTTAGTTAAATCTATCTTTAGAATTCTTCCCGCCCATCCACCCTTAAACATGAGCAACACCAAGTAAGAGGCGTTTTCTTAACGATCGATGTGGGGATCTTTTAATGCTTATATGGGTTAATTTTCCCTTGATCGTTGAAGGGATTAAACAGTTACGGAAATATGGCTTAAGCATACTTTCAGGCCCTCATGAACTATTTATGTCAAATCCCGCCAAGGACCCTTATATATTTGCTTTGGCTTTCGCTTTTAAAGCTTTGTCAAATTAAGCAGATCCGCAGATCAAAGCTACGTTTGCGCGGGCCATCATCTCCCCTGTCCTTATAATTCCCCGAGATTCCTTTACTAGCTCCTTAAACCTACTATAAGGGATCTCCTCAACTGGTGTATTGGCGAGAGCTATTTTTAGCTCTTGATAGAAATCTTGACTTTCTTTTTTCAATTCTAGCGGAATAAACGCCTTTTTAACATTTATTTCCCTCAGAATAACTTTTAGAACATCAAGCAGACGAGGAAGATCAGGGACTATTGCGAGATCGATTCTAGTTGTCTCCTCTGGTATTGAAAGCCTGGCATTAGATATTATCACCATATCATCGTCCCCAAGGCATGCTAGAAACCACGCCAATTCGGGATTTAAAATTCCGCTAAGCCTCAATCAAACACCTCGTCAATCCAATTATTGCCATAACCCATATAAAGATTCGGAATTCAAGCCGGATCGGGTAAAGCTTTTAAGAAAAAGGCCCTGACCTTTTATCTTGATGAAAAGACTAGCTGTAATCGACGTTAATCGCTGTGTTGGATGCCAATTATGCATGTTTGCATGTAGCAGAAGATACGGAGTCGGAGGATTGGAAAAATCAGCTATTAGAGTGAGATCTGCAGGAGGAGTGGAAAGAGGATTTGTAGTAATCGTTTGTAGAGCATGCGCTATTCCTCCTTGTGTCAAAGTATGTCCTACAAACGCTCTAATGCCCAGAGGTGAAAGAGGGGTTAGGCTGGATTATTCAAAGTGCATTGGCTGCAAGATGTGCGTTCAAGCATGTCCAGTTGGCGCTGTTTTCTGGGATGATGAGCTGAATAAGCCAAACATTTGTACCTATTGTGGATATTGCGTGAATTATTGTCCACATGAGGTTTTGAGGATGGAGGAGGTTTCGTGATGATCCTGCCCAGCAGGGTGCTCTATGTGGATCTCTCTGGGAAGAGGTTCTGGGTGGAGGATAGAAGCGACTTATTTGAGAGATACATAGGTGGAACGGGGGTTGCTATAAATCTCCTTTTAGAGGAATGTCCAAAAAAAGCAGATCCTCTTGGACCGGAAAATCCGATAATATTTGCTATAGGCCCTTTAACTGGATTATTCCCGCTTGCATCGAAAACTGTGGCTATGTTCAAATCCCCATTGACCGGAAACTTAGGAGAAAGTCATGGAGGTGGAAGGAGCGCCATAGCCTTGAGATCGGCTGGATATGGAGCCATAGTTATTAAAGGAGCTAGCGACATCCCCCTCTATTTATCTATACATGAGGAGAGGGTTTACTTTAGGGATGCATCCGGTCTTTGGGGAATGGAGAGTAGCTTTACTGTCGGAAGGGTTATTAGAGAACTGGAGCCAGGATCGGGTTTAAGGACCATAATGAGGATAGGAAGGGCTGGAGAGAACCTGGTTAGATACGCATCAGTTATAACCGAGACCTACAGACACTTCGGCAGATTAGGCCTGGGAGCGGTCTTCGGAAGTAAAAAACTGAAGGCCATTCTCATCCTTGGTAAACACTCCATAAATGTAGAGAATAAACGGGAATATCGGAAGATATATGATGAAATATTTGAAGCAGCTGTAAAATCCCCGCTTATGAGAAAATATCACGATCTTGGAACAGCAATGAACATTGAGCCCTTGAACGCGCTTGGGGCAATGCCCTTCCTAAATTTAAGAAGATCTTCACTTAAGGATGCTAAGAGGATTTCAGGGAAATATCTTGCACAGAATTTCTTAGGTAGAAGAATTGCGTGCTCTCATTGTCCAGTAGCATGTATTCACATAGCTGCATTGAGGGAGCCTTATGAAAAAGAGCCATATTTCTATAAAACCACGATGATTTCCTACGATTATGAACCGTTGTATTCCTTAGGAGCTATGCTTGGGATAATCGAGCCGAAACTTCTGTTTAAGCTAATGGATGAGGTTGAAACATGGGGGTTAGACGCCATCAGCACAGGTGTGGTCCTAGCGTGGGCGACTGAGGCTTTTAGCAAAGGGCTAATTGGTAAGGAAGAAACAGGAGGGCTAAAGCTTGAATGGGGAAATTATGAAGCATATAAGGAGGTCATTAGACGAATAGTTGAGCAGCCAAACGATTTTTATAAGGCCCTGGCCAGAGGAGTGGCTTATGCCTCCAGTAAATATGGAGGAGGCGATTTTGCCTTAGCTTTTGGAGCAAACGAAATGCCAGGATATCATACAGGGCCCATGTGCTACATAGGCTACTTAACTGGCTCAAGACATAGCCATTTGGACAGCGCTGGCTATTCCTTTGATCAGGAGTTCTTAAAGAAGGGGAAATTACCTGATCCCGAAGAAGCGGCAAATTTGTTGCTTAATGAGGAGACTTGGAGGCAGATCTTGAATAGTTTAGTCATATGCCTATTTGCTAGAAAGGTTTACAATGAGGGACGAGTTCAAAAAACCCTGAAAGTAGTGGGGATCGACCTAAGTTACGATGACCTAAGAAAGGTAGGCCTGGAAATTTTGAAGAAGAAATATCAGTTCAAGCTTAGGGAGGGATTTGATTTCAGGCAATTGAGGATACCTAAGAGGATTTTAGAGGTGAAGACTCCTC
>CAYLIY010000011.1:14246-15524 GCA_964384015.1 uncultured Nitrososphaeria archaeon
GATATCTAGATGAAGGTTATATCAGAAAAAGCGTTAAGGTGTTCTTCAGCAAACTGGCTAGCTAGATTGCTCAGATAACTCGATCTCTTTTATTAAATTATCCGTTACTTCCTTGAAAGCCTTAATTACCTCTTCTTTAGACTCATTTAGAACTATAGGAGAACCACTATCCATGGACATCGATATGTCTGGGTCTAGCGGGATCCTCCCTAGAAGTGGTATTTCCTCTTCCTTAACTATCCTTTCCCCACCTCCTTTGCCGAATACCTCTATCTTATGACCGCAGCTTGGACAAATTAAATAACTCATATTTTCAATGACGCCTAAAAGCCTAATTTTCAGTATTTTACAGAATTCGACAGACTTCTCAACGGCAATCCTTGAAATCTCAGAGGGTATGGTCACAACTATCGCCCCGCTTACATCAGGTATCGTCTGGGCTATATTCAGCGCTTCATCTCCTGTTCCTGGAGGAAGATCAAACAGAAGATAATCAAGCTGTCCCCAAATCACGTTAGCTAGGAGCTCTCTCAAAGCCCTAAACTTAAGAGGCCCCCTCCAAATCACCGGGGTTTTCTCATCGGGCAATAAAAACGCTATTGACACGACCTTTATGCCTAAAACCCCTGTCGCAGGAAATACCCCAAGAGGCATGCTCTTTAATGAGTCCCTACTTGCGCCAAGCATTCTGGGGATTGCTGGTCCATGAAAGTCGTAATCAAAAACTCCCACAGAATACCCCCTTTTTGCTAACGTAACGGCTAAATTGGCTGTGACGGTCGATTTGCCAACTCCCCCCTTACCGCTTAGGATTATTATCTTATATTTGATCGGTTTAAGCCTTTTTCTTAGGAATTCAATCTCCGTTTTTCCTTTAACTTCGATTTCTTTATCTGTTTTTACGTTTAACTCGCCCATCTAGCTCACCTAAATTATATCAAAGTTGAAACATATAAGTTCAAGGTAAGTAAAGTTCGTAACCTAATTCACAAATAATCGGGGTTTTTACAAGTGCATATTATCCTGTGCTTAAACTATGAGTCATGAACAACCATCAGGCCGATAGGGCTTAAGGAAGTTGAATTCAAATAACTGAGGATTTAAAGCCTAAAACTCGGTGGGCATCACTCATAAAGTCTCCAAACATATCCGCATTTTTTACATTTAAAGAATTGAGTTTCGCTTTCATCAGCCGATCTGGTTTGAACGGACCACGTATAGGCCTCATTAAAGCCGCATTTAGGGCATTGAATCTCTATAGTGGGCATAGGGATCAAC
>CAYLIY010000012.1:0-2311 GCA_964384015.1 uncultured Nitrososphaeria archaeon
AGAAAACGCTTTTACTGTAATTTCTGATGTTTACAACAGAATTAAGGAGAAAGCTGACATTAAAAGGATATACGTAAAAACGACGATGGGCGAGGTAGTTAGGGTGATTTAGAATGTCGGTTCAAAA
This sequence comes from uncultured Nitrososphaeria archaeon, assembly GCA_964384015.1. Lineage (GTDB taxonomy): Archaea > Thermoproteota > Nitrososphaeria > Geothermarchaeales > CAYLIY01 > CAYLIY01. Next base: position 128 of record CAYLIY010000012.1, read on the forward strand.
AAAGGTTAGAAAAATTCCTGAGAGGAAGAAAAAACAATTATCAGAATTTGTTAAATTACTTAGGAGGAATAAATACCTGCTTCTAGTGGATGCGTATAAATGCAAGACAATAATTTTAAATGAAGCGAGATCGTTACAAAATGAACTTGGCTACACAATGAAAGGAGGAAAGAACACCATTTTGCTCTTAGCTATCGAGAAAACACATCCTCAAGCCCTTGAGGAAGCTAAGAAAAATTTATGTGGACAAAATATTTTCGTGTTTACGAACAAAAATCCATTTGATGTCATTTTTGATCTAAATGAGCTTGAAGTAAAAATACCAGCATCGCCAGGCGATGTTGCGACTTCAGATATAATCATAAGAGCCGGAAACACAGGCTTACCTCCTGGCCCAATAATAAGCCTCTTTTCATCATGTAAAGTGCCAACAAAAATAATCTCTGGGTCCATTCATATAACAAGAGATGTTACCGTGGCGAAAAAAGGAGATATCATCTCAGCTGATTTGGCTAACCTGCTTAGAAAACTGGATATTAAGCCAATAAGCGCTAAGTTGTATTTTAAGGCAATTATCGATTTGGAAAAGGGGGCATCAATACCCAAGGAATTATTTGAACCGGCTATTTTAGAGAGATATGAAAAGCAATTTGCAGAAGCATCATCAAATGCGTTTAAAGTAAGTATTGAAATTGGCTATGTCACGCCGGAGAACTTGGCCGTATTGGTGCTTTTCTCATTTGTAAAGGCTCAGAAACTGGCGGAAGAGCTTGCCTACATCTCCCCTGAGACCTTACCCAGACTATTAGCAAAAGCCATTAATTATGCGCTCGCACTTTCTAAAGCTACTAGTTCACCCGAATAAACTACTTAATCCCTCAAAAGCCTCCTCTTCTTTCTTCTCTTCTTCCTTCTTCTCTTCTTCCTTTACTGGTTTAGCCTCCTCTGGCGCTGGTTGAGGAGCAGCAACAGGCATAGGCATAGTCATCGCGCTCTTAAGAATATCATCTAAATTTATTCGTTTTACCGATGAAACAAGCGATTTTATCTTCGCCTCATCTGGATTTATGCCAGCAGCACTAATCACTTTTCTTAAAGACTCTTCTGTTATCTCTTTACCAGCTGAATGAAGAAGCAAGCATGCATAGATGTATATCATAATCTTCTCCTCCGAATACTAAATATCACTTCAAGTTTATTGATAAATGTATAGGATCAGGGAGATCGACCTCTTGCTTATGAAGGCCAATTTAAAATTTATTACCCGCTCCTGGAAATGAATACATGATCTAGCAACCATTAAGCGACCTGAAATGGATAAAAATCCAAGATTAATAAAGCTGGATAGGATATTGAGAAAGACAGCAAGAGAGAATAATGCGCCTATATGGAATGCCGTGAGAAAATTCATAATGCGATCTAGGAGAAGGAGAGTAGTGGTTAACATTTCAAAGATTAATAGATATACATCTGAAGGCGATATGGTGGTCGTTCCCGGAAAAGTTTTGTCATGCGGGAACATGAACCATAAAGTGACTGTTGCTGCCTTTGACTACTCAGAGAAGGCCTTTAAAAAATTGGTGAGCTCTAATTGCAAGGCTTTATTCATAGAGGATCTAATTAAGATAAATCCCAGAGGTAAAGGGGTGAAAATTATTGTCTGATGAGACGGTTTATGTGGACGCAACAGGAAAAGTTGTGGGAAGACTTGCGTCTGTGATAGCCAAAATGTTGCTTGAAGGCAAAAAAGTTATTGTTTTAAATGTTGAAAAAGCCGTGATAACTGGCAAGAAATCAACGGTCATCCAATGGTATTTAAGGAAACTTAGCTTACGGTCTAAAGTGAATCCAAGAAGACATGGTCCATTTAAACCTAAAACCCCAGACGGTATATTTAGGAGAATAGTCAGAGGAATGCTTCCAAGGAAGAAAACAAAGGGAAAAGAGGCATACAAACGATTAAGAGTATTCATAGGCACGCCGAAAAAATTTAAAAATGTCGAATTAATCGAAGTTTCTGAGGTGAGTTACAGGAAGAATCCATATGGATATCTAACCCTTGAGGAACTAGCTAGACTCCTGAATTGGAAACCTGTGAGAGAGAGGATATTAGGTGGTTAAAATGGGTAGAGAAAAAGCTAAGATTTTCGTAGGCAAAAGGAAAACAGCAATTGCACAGGCTAT
>CAYLIY010000012.1:2321-6284 GCA_964384015.1 uncultured Nitrososphaeria archaeon
GGCTATAGTTAGGGAGGGATCTGGGAATGTGATAATAAATGGAGTTCCGTTAGAAATATATCAACCAGAGGTAGCTAGGATGCGAATTATTCAGACGCTTCTCATCGCTGATGACATCGCTAGAAAATATGATTTTGAAATAAAAGTCCGCGGCGGAGGTTTCATGGGCCAAGCTGAGGCTATAAGCATAGCGCTTGCTAGAGCATTATCAGCTCTCTCTAAGAAGAAAACTATAAGAAAGCTTTATGAAGAGTTCGATAGAGCTCTAATAGCCGGGGATTATAGAAGAACAGAACCTAAGAAGTTCGGTGGCCCCTCTGCGAGAAGGCGTAAACAGAAAAGCTACAGATGACGTCCTCCGTTTAAACTTTTGGAGTTTCTTCTGAAGGTGTCAAAATATAAAGTTAAGTTAAAGATGGGAGTAAATACAAGGATAATAAAATAAGGGATTAATTACCTGCATGTGAATTGAAATGATGATTCCAATTAGATGTTTTTCATGCGGGGCTCTGATAGCTCACAAATACTACAAATTTGTTGAATTAGTTAAAGCCGGAAAAGACCCTGCTGAGGCATTAGACGAGTTAGGAGTTAAAAGATATTGTTGTAGAAGGATGATCTTATCTCATGTAGAAATAATAGATCTCTTTCTTAAAACAGGTTCAAGTTCAAGGAGATAGATAATGCCCACGATTACTGATTTAAGAGCAAGAGTAGTGATTAACAGCAGGGGGGAAAGAACTATAGAAAGTGAGGTCTTCATTGGTCGGTCAATGGGCAGATTTTCTGCTCCATCAGGCGCGAGCATAGGCACCTTTGAGGCTCCTGCTTTCCCCTCCGGAGGAATAAAGGAGGCCCTAAGGATTATAAATGATGATATTAAGCCCAAATTAGTGGGTTTTAAGTTTTCGAAGCAAGAAGAGGTAGATGCCCTTCTAAGGGAGATAGATGGAACGGAAAATTACTCTAGGTTGGGTAGTTCCGCTGCCATAAGCATATCCATAGCAACGGCTGAAGCAGCGTCAAAATCACTAGAAATTCCCCTTTACAAATGGATCTTGAATAAACGGTCTCCTACAATCCCTATCCCTCTTGGAAACATAGTGGGTGGTGGGAAACATGCCGGAGGTAGGGCTAGTGATATTCAAGAATTTTTAGCATTTCCCATAAATCTAAATTCGGTTAAAGAATGTATATACTCATTAATCGAGCTCCATAAGAGAGTTGGTAAAAAATTAGCAAAGAGAGATGAATTCTTTCTTGGAGGTAGGAACGATGAAGGAGCGTGGGTCTCATCATTGCCTGAAACAGAAATTCTTAACATAATTCACGAAGCTGCAAACGAAATAAAAAGAGAAAAAGGAGTTAAATTCGGTTTTGGAATAGATTTCGCTGCTACTTCTTTATGGGATAACTCAACAAAACTCTACGTTTATGAGAGATCTGGCAAGTTTAGGACGAGAGAGGAACAAATAGAATTTGTTTTAGGTCTAATTGATCATTTCCGTCTTTTATATGTTGAGGATCCATTAAACGACCAGGATTTTCAAGGCTTTAAGGAGATTGCCGAAAGGGTTAAAGGTGTCCTTGTATGTGGAGATGACCTCTATGTTACGAACATCTCAAGACTCATGTTGGGAACTCACGAAAAGGCTGGAAATTGCGTTATAATAAAGCCTAATCAGGTGGGGGATCTAACTGAAAGTGAGAAGGCGGTTAATTTAGCTAGAGATAAAAAGTTTAAAATAGTTGTATCCCATAGGTCAGGTGAAACGCCTACCTATCATCTTGCTCATATAGCAGTCGGCTTTTCATCGGACTTCATAAAGGCTGGTGTAGTGGGAGGTGAAAGAGTGGCTAAACTAAACGAGTTGATACGGATTGAGGAGGAGTTGGGCGAGGGAAAGTTAGCTAAGGTGAAGTTTTAATGAGCGAGCAGAGGAAAAGTGAAGAAAAAATAGAGATAAATCAGGACCTGCTAGTTAAATATAAAGCTCACTATGGAAGAAAAGTGAAAACAGAATACATGGCTAAATACATATACAGAGTTCATCCCAAGGGCCTTTTCTTGATAGATGTGAATAAAACCCTAGAAAAGCTTAAAATAGCAGCTAGATTTTTAGCGCGTTTTCCTCCAGAGAATGTGCTGATATGCTCCTCCAGGGATTATGCTAAGAAGGGAATAGAGAAAATGTGCGAATTAACCGGAATGATCCCCATAACTGGAAGGTTTCTCCCTGGAACGATCTCAAACTATCAATTGGAGTATCATAGGACCCCAGATTTAGTCTTCATAGTTGATCCCTTCTACGATAATCAACCACTGAAAGAGGCTTCCAAGATGAGGATCCCAGTTATATCATTATGTGATACGAACGCATATCCTGCTTACATAGATTTGGTGATTCCGGTAAATAATAAGGGGAGAAGCTCGCTAGCTATAGTTTTCTGGATTCTAACTAACTTATATCTAAGGGAAAAGGGAATTTTAAAACCAAGTGAAGTTATAGATCTGCCTCCTGAGGAATTCCAGGTGGAGATAGAATGAAGCCGATAAGGCGTCCTGCAGTAGCTGGATATTTCTATCCCGCTACTAGAGAACTACTTATCAAACAAATAAACGAGTGTTTTCTCTCGAAATTAGGTCCTGGAAAATTACCTAAGTTAAATCCTGCTGGTAAAAGGGAGATAGTTGCTTTGATATCCCCCCATGCTGGGTATATGTATTCAGGTTCTGTCGCAGCTAATGGGTACTTCTCCTTAGCGGATGATGGCAAACCAGATGTTGTTGTTATAATAGGGCCGAATCATACTGGAAGAGGTAGTGGAGTATCCCTTATGCCAAGAGGAATATGGGAAACGCCTTTAGGATCTGTTGAGATAGATGAAGAGATATCTGAGAGGATATTGAGCAAAGCAGATCTAATAGACAGGGATGAAACTGCTCATATGCTCGAGCACTCAATAGAAGTCCAAATACCATTTCTTCAGTACATCCTCGGAAACTTTAAAATAGTCCCGATATGCATGATGATGCAAGATCTGTATACGGCAAGACAGGTCGGGAAAGCTGTAGCGGATTCGATAGCTGACAAAAACTCAATAATAATAGCATCAACTGATCTGACTCATTATGAAAGCCAAAAATCAGCTGAAATTAAGGATAAAGCAGTGATAGATGCTATCTTATCGCTAGATGAGGAAAAATTAAGCGATATCATTCTTGAGATGGGCTCATCGATGTGCGGTCCTGGTCCCGTTATGGCCGCTATCTGCGCATCGAAAATTCTCGGGGCTAAGAAAGCAAGCCTCCTAAGATATGCTACGAGTGGCGATGTAACAGGAGATTACTCAGCGGTTGTCGGTTATGCTTCAATAAAAATAATCAAATAAACAGTAGTTGAGATTATGAGAAAAAATAAAACTCTAAAGAGAAAAATAGAGCATATAGATATATGTTTAACTAAAAAAGTGGAAGGAAATATAAGCACAGGCTTTGATGAAATGTATTTATTGCATAAAGCCTTACCTGAGCTTAATATAGATGACATTTCCTTAAAAACAAGGTTTCTTGGCCACAAGCTTGCGGCCCCAATAATAGTTGATGCTATTTCAGGAGGCCCTAAGAAAGCAGCCAAAATAAACTCCTCTATAGCTGAGGCTGTGGAAGAGTTGGGTTTGGGCATGGTCGTAGGAAGCCAAAGAATAGCTGTTGAAAATGAAAAAACAGCTAAAACCTTTAAGATAGTCAGAAAAAGGGCTCCTAATGCATTTATAGTCGCAAATATAGGTGTTCAGCAAATTATCGGAGGAAAAGGGACCGAAATATCGAGAAAATGCGTAGAAATGATAGACGCTGATGCCTTGGCTATTCATCTCAACCCACTTCAAGAAGCTCTTCAAATAGAGGGAGATAAGCAGTTTAAAGGATGCTTGGAAGCTATTCAAAGGGTAGTGGAAGAC
>CAYLIY010000012.1:6294-14558 GCA_964384015.1 uncultured Nitrososphaeria archaeon
GTGGAAGACTTATCAAAGCCAATAGTGGTAAAAGAAACAGGAGCTGGAATAGATCCTGAAACAGCCAAAAAGTTGGAGAAAGTGGGAGTTTCTGCGATAAATGTGGCAGGAGCCGGAGGAACAAGCTGGGCCGCTGTTGAATACTATAGAAATTTAAAAGCTAAAAACAGAATCTTAAGTGAGGTCTCAAAAACGTTCTGGGATTGGGGAATACCAACAGCTTTTTCCATATATATTGTATCCAAATCAGTGAAAATACCGATAATAGGCTCGGGAGGAATAAGAACTGGATTAGATGTGGCTAAGGCCATAGTTTTAGGGGCAGATCTTGCGGCTTTAGCCCTTCCCATTCTATCAGCCGCCATTAAAGGTCCAAAGGAGGTTAAGGCCATTTTAAGAAGAATAATGCATGAATTAAGACTTGCCATGTTCTTAACGGGATCTAAAAATCTAGAAGAGCTAAAAAAAGTGAAGTATTTCATTACTGGAAGACTTAAGGACCTCATAAACTCTTGGAAAGGAGATGATCTAGAATGAATCTATCAAGCTTACATGAGAAGTTATCTAAAATTAAGAAGTTAATCGATAACGAAATCCTAAGGCTAAAAAACCTAAACATGTTCCCTGAGGAGCTTTATAATGCTGCCTTCCACCTATTGATAAGCGGTGGCAAAAGGCTCAGGCCATTTATGTTGCTCGAATCAACTCAGATATTTTCTAATGAAATCAATAAGGCCTTTCCAACAGCTATAGCCATAGAGCTTCTCCATAACTTTACTCTTATTCATGACGATATAATGGATAAGGATGAGATGAGGAGAGGTGTTCGGACAACTCATGTTGTTTGGGGAGTTCCTATAGCCATAACAGCAGGAGATGTTGTTTTTTCCTTTCTTTTTAAGTATGTTGTTGATGAATCACTTAAAAGAGGCGTTGAAATGTCTAAAATATTGCATATCGTTAGGACTCTTGCTGACGGGGCTGTGAAAGTATGTGAGGGCCAGATAATGGATTTATTGGCCCAAAAATACGTGGATTCTGAGGAAAAATATTTTGAGATGGTTTTAAAGAAGACAAGCACGCTGTTTAAGATATCAGCTTCGCTTGGTGGATTAATAGGAGGGGCATCGGAGGATCAGATAAGATTTCTCGAGAAATATGGGGAGAATTTTGGGATATCCTTTCAAATAACTGATGACATTCTTGGGCTAATAGGGGATCCGGCTATCACGGGAAAGCCCGTCGGGAGTGATCTTAGAGAGGGCAAAAAAACCATAATCATATTGCATGGGTTAAGAAACTCCTCCGAGGTTCAGAGGTCTAAGATCCTTTCTTGTCTAGGTGTGAGGACATCATCCGAGAAAAAACTAAAAGAAGTCATAGAAATCTTAAAAGATATTGGATCAATAGACTATGCTAGGAAAAAGGCGATTAAGTATTCCAAAATAGCGATTGGTTATCTAAGAAGACTTCCAAAAAATGAACACAGGGAAATACTAGAATCTCTCGCTAAATTCACATATAGTAGAGAGTTATGAATGTGGATAACCTGAGGAAAATAATCTTCGCGATAGCCCTAGAAAATGCTGTCCTTCATAAAGGAAAAGCAAGATCAGAACCTGTAATCGGAAAAATAATCTCAATAAGGCCTGAATTGAGAGAAAAAATAAAGGAACTCATCTCTATCGTGAATAACATAGTTGCTGAAGTTAATTCTTTTCCTTTAGATGACCAAATAAGGCTTTTTGAAGAGTACTCTGAATATCTCCCAGAGAGGAAGGTTAAGAGAAGGGAGAAACTTCCTCCATTGCCAAATGCAAGCAAGGGCAACGTCGTCACTAGATTCTCTCCAAATCCGGATTTTGTGCTACATTTAGGCTCAGCCAGGGCGGCCATCCTCTCTCACGACTACGCACGTATGTATGATGGTAAGTTTATACTGAGGTTTGAGGATACGGATCCCAGAACGAAAAAACCAAGATTAGAGTATTATGACGCTATAAGAACAGATTTATCATGGCTGGGCTGTAAGTGGGATGAGGAATATATTCAGAGCTTAAGGCTAACCCTGTACTATGATGTTGCAAGGAAGTTAATTGAGCTTGGAAAGGCATATGTTTGCATATGCGAAAGAGGTTTCTTTAAAAAACGCATTTTAAGCAAAAAGCCATGTCCATGCAGGAATTTGTCCATTAATGAACATGTAAGCAGGTTTGATATGATGCTCTCTGGAGAATACAAGGAAGGGGAGGCTGTTTTAAGAATTAAAACTGATTTAGCTCATCCCAATCCCTCAATGAGAGATTGGCCTGCCCTGAGGATAATAGATACCAACAGATATCCACATCCTCTAACTGGCAGTAGGTTTAGGGTTTGGCCACTTTACAATTTCTCATGCGCCGTAGACGATCACTATATGGGGATAACCCATGTCATAAGAGGGGCTGAGCATAAGGTAAACGAGCTAAGACAGAGGTACATCTATGAGTACATGGGCTGGAAGGAGCCAACAATGATACATCATGGCAAGCTTGGAGTAGCTGGAAAAGTTTTAAGCAAATCTAAAATTTTGGCTGGAATTAAAAGCGGGATTTATAAGGGTTTTGATGATCCGAGGGTAGTTACTCTAGCATCTCTCAGGAGAAGAGGATTTCAACCAGAAGCTATTAGAAGGATAATTCATGAGGTCGGATTAAAACCATCGACAGCTATAATAGATTGGAAAACGCTGGAGACCTACAATAGGAGGATAGTAGATCCGATAGCTAATAGAAGAATGGTTGTTTTGAAACCCCTCCTCCTCTATGTAACGGGGCTAGAGGGGGAGATGAGAGCTGAAATGAGTCTTCATCCAGATTTTCCAGAGAGGGGAAAGAGGGTCTTTAAGATAAGGCCGGTTAATGGAGTTTTTAAGATTTACGTTGAGGAGCGTGATATTAAAGAAGCTGGTCTAAAAAGGCCTTTAAGGTTAATGGGCTTAGCAAACATAGTTTTAGAAAGAATTGAGGAGGATCGATGCTATGCAAGGGTGATAGGGCTCGATGTACCTCAAGCCAGGAGAATTGGAGCGCAGTTTATACATTGGGTTCCATATACCGATAACGTTCAAGTCAAGTTGATATGGAGTGATGCGAGCGAGATAGATTGCTTAGGCGAGATTGGTCTAGCCGATGAAGATGTGGGGGCAATAATTCAAATGGAAAGGGTAGGTTATGCTAGAATAGAAAGGAAAGACGAGAATTGGGTTCAAATGATATACCTTCATAGATAGCCCCATCTGATCTCAGAATTAGCGTAGAGAAAAATTTATAACTCTGAGATCAGACTTAACATGGAGTTGATGAGGGGTGAGGCTGGGGAATGTCCAAATTGCCATTTGAGGTTTTTGATGTACCAAAAGAGCTAATTGATGCGGCCTATGAAGCCCTGAGGCTGGCCCTTGAGGTAAAGGGGGTTAAAAGAGGGACTAACGAGACGACAAAGGCCGTGGAAAGGGGTCAAGCTAAAATAGTCTTCATAGCAAAGGACGTGGATCCTCCAGAAATAGTAGCCCATTTACCGCTTTTATGCAAGGAGAAGAAAGTTCCATATATGTTTGTCCCAAGCAAAGCTGAACTAGGATCTGCTGCTGGACTAGAGGTAGCAGCCGCATCTGTGTGTATCATCGACCCTGGAGAGGGAAAGAAATTAGTTGAGGGCATAATAAATCACTTGAGAAAAATGGGCTACTATACAGGGTGAGCTAATTGAGTCTAAAGGAATACAGGGATGACGTTACACCAGCCGAGGTAATCCAAATCGTGGGAAGAACGGGGTTAACTGGGGAAATAACCCAAGTAAGAGTTAGGATATTGGCTGGAAAAGATAGAGGCAGAATCTTAACAAGAAATGTCTTGGGCCCCGTTAGGATAGGTGATATACTCCTCTTAAGAGAAACAGAAAGGGAAGCTAGACAGCTGAAGTGAGAGCAATGGTTAAAAAGAACATATGCAGTTTCTGCGGGTATGAGATTCCTCCGGGAACAGGCATAATGTACGTCAAAAATGACGGAACAGTCCTTTGGTTCTGCTCAAGAAAGTGTAGGATAAGCATGCTGGAATTTAAAAGAGATCCCAGAAAACTGAAATGGACAAAAAAATATGTTAAAGGTGGGGTAAGGAAGCATGGACGATGAACATGAACGAACCTTCATTTTCCTAAAACCCTCAGCCGTGGAGCGCGGACTGATAGGGGAGATAATAAGCAGGTTTGAGAGGAAGGGATTGAAGATAGTTAAACTTAAAACGCACGTGATGACGAGGAATGAGGCTGAAATGATTTATTCTGTTCATAAAGACAAACCCTTCTTTAAGAAGCTTGTGGAAACGGTGAGTGGCAAGAAAATAGTTGCTGCAATCTTAGAAGGAAGAGAAGCCATAGCAGTTGTCAGATCCTTAATTGGAAGCACCGATCCTGTTAAAGCTGCTCCTGGAACTATTAGAGGAGATTTTGGGCTAGACATAACGGATAACCTAATTCATGCATCGGACTCGCCAGAGAGCTTTAAGAGAGAGGTTAAAATACTCTTCCCAGAGGAATGCTAAGGCCAATGGAAGTCTAATTTTCGCACTTGATCCGATTATAACTCCAGGTTTTTAGCCATCCAAGTTCAAACAATTAAGAGGAAGACATGAGACCTCTATTCAGACAACCGATAGTAACAATGCTAGGTCATGTCGACTCTGGTAAGACGACCTTACTAGATAAGATTAGGGGAACGGCTGTACAGCTAAGAGAGGCGGCTGGAATAACCCAGCACATAGGTGCTAGCTTGTTCCCCAAGGAGACGGTAGAAGCCTTCTGCAAGGACTTACTTAAGAAATTCAATTTTAAGATAATTTTTCCAGGTCTTCTAGTTATAGATACTCCAGGTCATGAAATTTTCAGCAATTTAAGGCTGAGAGGAGGATCAGCATCTGACATCTCGATACTAGTTGTGGACATCACGAAGGGATTTCAACCTCAAACTCATGAGAGCATCCAAATACTTATATCAAGGAGGGTCCCATTTTTAGTCGCCGCTAATAAGGTGGATTTGATTCCTGGATGGAAAAAATGTAATACCTACTCAATACTTGAGTCCCTTAAACATCAAAGCCCTGAGGTCATTAAAGTCCTAGATGAGAAAATATATGACATAATAGCTGCCCTCTCCACCTATAAGTTCGATGCTGAGAGGTTTGATAGGGTTAAGGATTTTAGAAAAACTGTAGCAATAGTACCTGTAAGCGCAAAAACCGGAGAAGGAATTCAGGAGCTACTTACAGTGCTAGTTGGCCTAAGCCAGAGGTTTATGTTAAAGAAGTTAGAGGTTGACCTAAGTTCTCCGGCTAGAGGAAGTATATTAGAAGTCTCTGACTATCCGGGGCTAGGCAAGGTTTTAAAAGCGATCCACGTGGATGGCGTTTTAAGAAAGGGCAGCATCCTAATAGCAGCATCTCCTGAGGGGCCTATTAAGGCTAGAATAAGGGCTTTGCTGATGCCAGCTCCGTTAGATGAAATAAGAGATCCTAGAAAGAAGTTTAAGGAGGTTGAAGTCATTCAGCCAGCGTCCGGAGTGATAATATCCGCTCCAGGAGCTGAAAACGTATACGCTGGCTCGCCTTTTTATGCCGTATCTCCAAAGGAGTCTCCTGATAGATATATTGATGAAATAATGGACGAAGTCAGAGCTATAAAGGTAGATACCGATAGAATTGGCGTTATATTAAAGGCTGATGCCCTAGGCACGCTTGAAGCATTTGTAAGTTACTGTAAGAATAAAGGAATACCAGTAAAGAAAGCAGATGTCGGCCCTGTTTCAAAAAGAGATGTAGTTGAAGCCTCTGTTGTAAAAGAAAAAGATGAATTAAGGGCTGTTATTTTAGCGTTTAATGTTCCTATACTAGAAGATGCTAAAAGAGAAGCTGAATCGTTAGGGATAAAAATATTTGTGGAGAACGTTTTGTATAGGCTAGTTGAGGACTATTTGAACTGGATAGCCGAAATAACTTACAAAAGGAGGGAAGAGATTCTTAAAAAGCTAATAATGCCTGGAAAAATAAAGGTCTTGGAAGGATTTGTTTTCAGGAGGAGTAAACCAGCTATATTTGGGGTAAAAGTTTTAGCGGGAAGGATAAAGCCGCAATACCAGTTGATAAACGAAAGGGGAAAGGTCATTGGGAGAATTCATCAGATACAGGAGAGAAGGGCTCCCCTAAATCAAGCTGTAAAGGGAATGGAGGTGGCCATCTCAATAAAGGATGCCATAGTGGGAAAGGACTTTGAGGAGGGGGATGTCCTATACGTAGATATTCCTGAAAGAGACTTTTTGAGATTAAAAAGGGAGTTTTTAACAGAGCTTTCAGACGATGAAGTAAGTTTATTAGACGAATTAGCGAAAATTAAAAGAAAATTAAACCCAATTTGGGGAATGGCTTAAATAAGTCCTAAAATCATTATCAGAAGGAGCTCTTCAGGGAGGGAAAGAATATAAAGGAGGAGGGGGTTTTATTAAATCGAGGTCTGAAATGGTTAAGTTTAAACTGAACGTGGCTGTCCCAAATGAGGGTAAAACATATACCTTTGAAGTAGATGAGCCTAAATCAAGGATTTTAATAGGGAAAAAGATAGGAGATGCTGTAGACGGGAAAATGCTCGGTTTAAAGTGGAAAAAGCTCATGATCACTGGTGGAACGGATTCAAGCGGTTTTCCCATGAGACCAGATATACATGGAGGTGTTAAGAAAAGGGTGCTTTTATCTGGGGGACCAGGCCTGAAGAAAATTAAGAGGAAAGGTTATAGGAAGAAGAAAATGGTTAGAGGTAACGTGATAACAACGGATATCTACCAAATAAACATGAAAGTAGTTGAGTGAAATGCCTAGAAAATTAATCGTCCCAAAACAACCAGAGATAAATGTAGGCACAGTTGGCCATGTCGATCACGGTAAAACAACCCTAATTCAAAGCTTAACGGGGATATGGACAAGCAGTCACAGCGAAGAACTAAGAAGGGGAATCACGATAAAAATAGGCTATGCGGACATGCCGATTTACGAGTACACGGATAAAAACGGGAGAAGGAGGTACTCGGTAACTCCTGAGGTGAGGGATAATGTGAGCAAGGTGGAGTTTAAGAGGACTATAAGCTTTGTTGATTGCCCAGGTCATGAAAGCCTTATGGCTAACATGCTCTCAGGGGCTGCCGTGATGGATGGCGCTCTATTGGTTATAGCCGCTAATGAGCCATGTCCAAGGCCCCAAACGAAGGAACATCTCACAGCTCTTGAAATTCTAGGCATAGATAAGATAGTAGTTATTCAGAATAAGATAGACCTAGTGTCAAGGGAGGAGGCCTTAAGGAATTATGAGCAGATAAGGGCATTCCTTGAAACAACTTCTGTAGCTAAAAACGCTCCTATAATTCCCGTTTCCTCCATATTTAAATTGAACACGGAGTATGTTTTAGAAGCCATTCAGAAGTATATACCTACGCCGAGAAGGGATTTATCAAAGCCAGTCAGGATGTTCGTTATTCGTTCTTTTGATGTGAATAAGCCGGGCACTCCTTATGATAAGCTGGCTGGAGGAGTAATAGGCGGGTCTATTCTTCAAGGAGTTGTAAAAATCGGAGATGAGCTCGAGATAGTTCCAGGTTATCTGGAGAGGAAAGGAGGCAGGATAGTTCATGAGCCTATATATACGGAGGTTTTAAGCTTAAGTACGCAATATCTAAGACTAAAGGAAGCCCATAGTGGAGGGTTAGTGGGCATACAAACTGATTTAGATCCTAGCTTGACAAGAGCGGATAGAATGGTTGGAAACGTTGTTGGCAAACCGGGAACGCTTCCAGAAGTTAGGTATGAGCTTGAGATGAAAACGACTTTATTTAAATACGTGGTCGGAACTGATGAAACAATAAAGGTGGCAAAAATCCGTGTAAATGAGCCCTTAAGGCTGAACATTGGCTCAGCTACAACTTTAGGAATAGTGAAATCCGTTAAGGACGATAACGTATATGTTGATCTATCTAAGCCGGTTGCAGCTGAAAAGGGATGGAAAGTTGCCATAGCCAGAAACGTTAACAATAGATGGAGATTGATAGGAGTTGGAGAAGTTCTTTAGTGGAAGAAAGGCCATCCTCCTTGACACCAGTTTTATAATGACAGCTGTCGAAATTGGTCGGGGAATTTTAACATCTTTAGATGATTTAGCTCCTGCTTTTGAAAAGATTACAATAAAAC
>CAYLIY010000013.1:0-14345 GCA_964384015.1 uncultured Nitrososphaeria archaeon
TCGTAAAAGCTCGCACGTTTTACACACTTCTCTAGTCGTTGGATAACCACATATTTTACATCTTTTTATTTCAATTTTCATTTTAATTTTTTCTTTTAATTTTTCTCCAAAATGCATGATGGAATAAGTTATGCCGGGATGATCATACTCCAATTTAGAGAGAAAATTTCGGATGTCATTTCTCAAGGAATACCTAACATAAGGACAAGGTATTGAGCAGAAATCTATTCCTCTAAAAACAGCATATAAAGTTGTTTCTTTTTCTAGAATATTTTTAAGTGGTTTTTCTCTCCTTATAACTCCCGGAAATATCTCAGTAGTGGCTAAATTTTTTACATTGCCTTGAATTACATTTAAAAGGATAGTTTGGGCAATATCGCTCGCGTTATGACCAGTTAGCAAGAGATTTAACTTCATTTTCTTAGCTAGCATATCAAGGGCTCTTCTCCTTAAAACCCCACAAAACGTACATACCATTTTAACTCTTTCCTTACTTTTCATCATTTCATCAAGGGTTATCGAAAAAATATCGGAGAAGCTTGTTATTTCATAGTCTATTTTTAATTCTGAAAGGATCTTTTCTGCTTTTTTAACAGAAGTATCTCTATAACCGGCAATTCCCTCATCAACTATCAGGCCGTAAATTTTAGCGCTTTTAAACTTCTCTTTCACGTATTTTTTAACAATGTATGCCATTGTTAAGCTGTCTTTCCCGCCTGAAACCGCTAAGCCAACCCTTAGATCTTCCTTAAGATAGTTTCTTAAGTCTAAATACACCCTTTTTTCCACAGATCTTAGAAAATGCTTCATGCATAATTTTTCACCAGAATACTTCCTGAATATCACAGCCTCCTCTTTACACCGATCACACTTCAAACTCGTTCACCATAAGGCCGCTAAAAGGTTCATCATGAGTAGAAAAAGGCTAACTCCAGATATTCCATAAAGAGCTGTTCTTCTTAGTTCTTCATCTAGTTTTAAAGCTTCTAAAAGGGATTTCAGAAATTCATAGCCGTCTAAAGGATAGATTGGTAGCATATTGAATATTCCGACGCTAAAAGAAAGCATAAAAGCCCAAAATAATACCTCAAATAAAATTTTAGGAAGATAAAAGCTTAAACCGGATATTCGCGGGGGGTAATAAGTCATAAGGGGATAAAGCCTATGGGAATAGCTGAGTATTCCTATTACACCCCTACTTTTATTTAAAGGATCTGATTCTGTTATTAGCCATTCAGATCTTTCTATCAGCTCACCTTTTGCTAAATCCTCAGCTCGGTAATAAGAAATCGTTATATTCTTTTTAGGAGGAAGATCTAATTCATCTAAGTCCCTTATTGTCCTTATCCTAGAGGAGTCAATTTTCACTATGATGTCTCCCACCTTAATATGAGTGAAGTTATCAATGGGACTGTTTTTCTCGATGCCTACAACTATTAGGCCGGCTGGAGGGCCGTATAATAATTGAATGCACCCGTCATAAATGGGCGGATATACCACAGGAGGTGCGAGGATAGCTGCCGTAATCAAATTTATGAAAGATCCGGCAGCTAAAGCCTTCATTTTAAAGAAATGTCCACTTTTCTTAAACTTTTCTTCATCAGGCTCTACGAAAGCGAACGGAAACATCAAGAAAATTCCAAATCCGATGCTCTTTATCCTAAGCTTTCCTATATGAAAAGCTATTTTATGAAAAAGTTCGTGGAGAAGAACTACTATCGTGATTGCAGGAATCATCTTCATAAAAGTTTCAATCGATACCGTTATGCCGGGAAGAATAGGCATAACAGCTGGTGCGCCTCTTAAGGTGATTAAGTTATAAACTCCTGCTGATAAAATATAGATCGCATATACCATGGCTATAACGCACGTACCTACTCCTATTGATAGAATTTTGCTTATTTTTTGGCTATTTCTTTTAGAAAAATCCTCAAATAACCTATTAAGCTTAGAGGTCTTTACGTATAGGTAGAAGGGACCAATTGAAATTTCTTTTTTAAACTTATCTCCGATTGCGCGATGGATGACGTATAGAGATGCCCAAAATAGGAGAATTCCAAGAAAAATTAGAAGCTCTTCATTCATTTTCATCGTTAATTGAAAAGTTGTAGGTAACTAAATAACTTTGAGTATTCCCGTAGATGATGGCAAGGGAACGTGTTTCCACATTATGGCTAATATTATGCTCTTTAAGTGAAAACATAGATGCCCTTGGGAATTTAAGTAGCAAGCTAGTTAATGAGACAGATTACGTGATAAACGAGTTCGCTTCTATTGTTGGTAAGATTTCAACCTCCCTCCTTAAAGGCCTAATTTCAATATCAAGATCCCTTTATGTTACATTATTCGTAGTAGGAGCCGTTCTTTACTTCACTAGGTTAAATAGAAGACTTGGAAGGGATCTGATGCTTGGATCAGTATCGATAGCTATTTTAATGGAGGCTATTCTTCCGTTCATAGTTTAAACGGAGACTATTCCCCCAAGAGAATTTATTAAGGTGCCTAAATCTGTTTCATCATCAACTAAAGTTAGCTTTCCATTAGCCTTTTTAACGGTTAGAAATAAACTTCGAATTTTATTTAGGTCTTTAGTTAATAAGTCGTACGCAAACTTCGAAGTCATCATCACAGTTTTTCTCCTCTTTTTTCTTAAAGAATCTAAAACCTCATTAAATCCATAGAATACCTCTCCGCTTATCAGCTTTTTCTTCATGGAATCCATTAACTTAAAATATCGAGCTATCTTTGTCTTATTAGCTATTTTTATAAATTTTCTATCACGCAAAAGCTCTAAAAGACCGGAAAAATCTCCAAAAGCGTCAGTATCTAAAAAAAACACGTCTTTTAAGGTTAATTCCTTCCTTAGATATCTAAGGAAGATGGAGGAGGAAGCTATTATCAGTTTTGCTCCTTTTTTAATCCTTAGCTCAAGACTTTTCTTGATAAGTGACGATAACCTTCTTATTATGCTGTATTCTTCCTCGAATTTATAACTTCCGTAGTATATTGAGTCTAAAATACATACATCTCTATCGATCAGGGCAAAAATGGCTTGACTATCATCAAAAAGCAAAATTAAGAAGTTTTCCTCTTTTATCTCCTCCTGAAACACATAATTTACTATAAAACGTTGATCGACCTCGATTATTATCTCATCTCCTATGTGAAGGGTTTCTCCTAGATGCCTTCCTTTAATGCCTTTCTCAGTCGACTCAACAATTTTACATGTAACTCTTAAAGTCTCAAGATCCCTCTCTATGTACACCTTCCTAACCAAACCCTTTATCCTGACTTTTTTACGTTCTCCTCTTTCAATGGTAAAATCATGTATAATTTTAGGTTGCCATAAAACATCTTTTACTATAAGCACTTTTTTTCCTGTGGAGAAGATGAGGAAAAGAGATAAAACGTCTAGTTTGTTATTAATTTTAAGCTTAAATGCCTCCTTATTTAGTTGCTTAATGTTCATTCTGTTTTTGAGAGAAAGCGATTATTTTTATCCCTCTTGGAATTTCTTTAATGCCCCCTATTCTATTTCCTATTATTAGGGATATTTTTTTGTCAAGAGCTATTTTTAACAGTCTTTCCGTTACAATCCCATCAAAAATTATTTTGTCCACAAGATTTTCTGGTGATTCCTTTAATTTGTCAACAAGTTCACTCACCGGTATCCTTTCCAGAATATTATCATTTTTATCAAGTAAAACGGCGTCGAGGGTTCCATTAATTTCCTTTATGAGATTTTCGTATCTTTTTAGTTCTTCTATATCCCTTTTTCTTATGCCCAAAGCCGATACTGGAATTTTCTTCCTTAAAGCCTCAAAAATCTCCTCTGGTTTAAGTTCCTCTACCTCCTTACCCTTTGGCGCCCAAGCGACGTAATCCACCTTTATTGTTTGAAGGAGTTTTTTAAGGTTTAGCTCGCCTCCTCTATCTCCATCTAAAAAAGCTGTTACCGTTTTCCCCTCTAAGAGGCTTTTTAAGGATTCGGGGATCTTAGCTCCCTCCATAGCTAATACGTTCTTAATCCCATATTTGAGCAAATTTGCTACATCAGCCCTTCCTTCTACTAGTATAACTTCTTCAGATGTGAGGGCCTCGGGGCCTGCAGCTAATTTTTCCTTACCTATAGTTAGAGTGGGCGGTGGTATTAAGTACCTTCTAAGCTCTTCAATTATTTCTTCGGCTTTAGGAATTGATTCCATCTTCCATGAATCCAAAATTTGCTTAGCTCTTTGCACGATTTTTTCGATTTTACTTTTTCTGTAATCAACAAGTTTAGACAAGGTTATTTTAGCCTCATAGGGACCTATTTGATTGACAGATTCAACTAACGATATAAATAGCGCGGTTGATGGGATATCCAAGGCAGAAAAGGCTATAATCTTTCCGTATGTTTTCCCGTTTTTATGAACAGTTTTAACAATTATTCTACCTATTTTTCCTGTTCTTTGCATTTCTCTTAGATCAAAAACAGGCCCAAACAAGCCTTCTGTTTGCCCAAAAATAGCACCTATAACATCACTCTCTTCAACTATTCCATTGACATCTAATTTAAATTCAATAAGATATTTTATCGGAATTTCTCCTCCTTTCAATTCATCCACCGCTTAAATTCCTAAAATAATTCATTTTGATCCTTCTCTTTAGAGACTCATCAAGAATGTTTCTCAATCCCTCTATTGTCTTAGAATATTCGATAAAAACCTTTCGAATCTTTAACCTTAAACTTTTATTTACTTTAAATCCACAATTAAAGGCTATTTTCTCCAATTTTTGAGCCATTTTCTCTCCTTCCTCATCAAAATCCGTTAGGATTAATAAATCCCTAAATTCATACTTCTCTAAAAGATTTACCGATTTATTTCTGCCATATTCCGATAACTTTAATATTTCACCTCTCACTCCAATCCGCCTTAAAACATCTTCGTCCTTTTTACCTTCAACAACAATTAACGTTCCGCTGTTTGACGTGTGCGCTATTTCATCCACCAGCTTTAGTATCTCATCTACCTTTTCGCTATTTAATAATTTTCTTCTGTTCTTCGTCAAATCTCACCATTAATTCAAGCATTTCGCTTTTTCTCTTAAAGTGAGCCCTAACCGGGGCTAATATATCTATCAATTTTCTAGCAATAGCTTCCTTCAAATCCGCTGGGTGAAGTTGACCGTTCAAGTAATCACTTACTATATCATCATAACTCTCGTACGTTATATCTCCTCCATATTTTGCTTCTCTTTCGACTTTAAGCTTTCCGAAGTGCGGGAAGATCACTAATTTCAGCAAATAGAAAATTGGATTTTCATCCACGTTTTTCGGAGGGCAATAACTAGCTATCACCTTTCTCCTA
This sequence comes from uncultured Nitrososphaeria archaeon, assembly GCA_964384015.1. GTDB lineage: Archaea > Thermoproteota > Nitrososphaeria > Geothermarchaeales > CAYLIY01 > CAYLIY01. The sequence goes on from CAYLIY010000013.1 coordinate 5,352, forward strand.
ATCTCTTCTGGAGGATCGTGTATGTAGATAGCTTCTCCCTTACTTTTAGACATCTTTACATCAATTACCTCAGCCGTGGACCTAGGAACTGGGACATTTAACGATGGAAGAAGCGGAGTATGTATAAGAACTGGTTTTTTCCTATCTAAGCTCTTAGCCACCTCTCTAGCCAACATATGAACTTTCCTTTGATCAATGCCGGCACAGGCTATATCTACCCCGAGTTCAAAGATATCGGCCGCTTGCATGAGGGGATATATGAGCCAAGCAACTTCGCTTATTTTAGATGTTTCCTTTCTACCCATTATCGGAAGCGTTCTTATAGCTCTGTTTAAAGTTGTCTTTTTGGCTATTTTTATTACAGTTTCCCAATATTTAGGGCTTTTAACTAATTCGCTGGACCAAATATACTTAACATTTTCTCCTTTAATTCCCAAGGCCTTAAAGCCTTCTTTAAAGTACTCCCCAGCCAGTCTTATTTTATTCATATCCCCTCCTAGCTTATTATTGATCCATGAGTGCCAATCTGCTAAGAAAATGTAGAATCTTAAGCCCGCTTTAATCAAATCCCTAATTTTATAACCCACTACTAAGCCCATGCCTATATGCATTAAACCAGAACATTCAAAACCCCAATAGGCTTTGGGACTTTTTTTCTCTTCAATTAACTGTTTTAACTCCGCTTCTGTGATTATTTCTTGAGTTCCTCTTTTAATAAGCTTAAGTCTTTCTTCTAGGTTCATAATACTCACATAAGCAATGTAGCCCACGTCTAACCCGTCACCCATCATAGCGAGCTCTTCGCTCCAGCTTCGGGGGGTCTCAACGTGGGCTATAATATTATAAGAAGGGCCATTAATTTAAATTCAAAATAGCTAGCAGGGGTTTTATGTATCCATATCGGGTAGCCTCGCTCTCATTGTTTCCTCGATAGAGGCCGTCTAGATATGGACCCCTTTCTGCCCAATTAAAATTTAGATAGTCCCTTCTTATAAATCTGAAACAATTTATCTAAATTTATCTCAAAAACAGAAACAGGGTTTTCAAGATTAAATGCTTCTAGAACAGCCGGATGAATTTCACCGATTAAACCCAATTCGTGATCTTCGATCGTTATTATCCCTATTCTTCCCTTTATGAAACTTGGATGTTCGCTAGGTTTTATCCTACCTTTAAGCTCGAGAACATCAAATAACACGTCCAGAACAGCTTTTACATCAGAATACCCCGATTTACTATGAGTTATGGCCACTGCAAGATGCCATTCCTCTATGATTTTATCCTTGGTTCTGAAAAGAACTTCTCCAATTTCAAAAATACGTTGAGGGAATTTCTCCTTTTGGGATCGCCTTAAAGTGCCTAATAGTTCAGGGATTAACCATCTCCTTAACACTTCAAATCCGTGAGTTTTAGGCTCTTTAACCCTAACAAAGCCTTCTGCTTTCAGGCCCATCTTTGTGAATTGTAGTTCCATACTTGTTAAAGTATAGTTTATAACCTCTTGCATGCCCATCCCAACCAATAACCTTGAGATCATGGATCTGAACGCTATTTTCTCGTTTGTTGATCCTATCTGAATAACTTTTGGATATTCGGGAGTCATTCTTTCATATCCATACCCAATAGCTACTTCCTCAACTATGTCAACGGGATGCATTATATCTATGCGATATGGAGGGATTTTTACTCTAATTTTACCATTTAAAATGTCAGCATCTAATCTGCATGCTCTGAGACAATCTATTATTTCCTCATTTGATAGCTTTATTCCCAGAAGCCCTTCCACCAAATCTTTATCAACTGCTATCTCCTTAGGTTTTAGATCTGGTGCTCTGATCCTGCTTCTTGGGTAAATTATTTCCACATCCCATATTTTCCCTCCACAATCCGCCAAATATGTTGATAAAAGATTTATAGTGTTTAAGACTGCTTTTAAATCGATACCGGTGACGTCTATAAATAAATTTCTCGTATTGAGGCCTATTCGCGTCAAATTAGAGTTTATAATCGGTGGAAATGACAGCACCCGATTTCTTTTATCTAGGATCATGGGATATCCTTGAGCATGCGACAAAATGTATCCATACTTCCTCCCAGTTTCAGTTTCGTTCAGGATTTCCCTTATCGTTAATTCCCTATCTAAGTTCAAAGGAATGAACTTAAAATCATCGTCTTTAATGACTCTGTAATATAGTGGAAATTCTATTACGTCAAAATTATGAATTCCTATAGCAACTTTTCTTCTCTTTCTTCCTATCCCCTCATGCAAATCTTCCTGAAATGATATCATTTCCTGAAATAGGTCTTCGTCCATCGAGATTCCCTTTATTACAGCGCACGCTATATATGGCCTTACCCTCTCAACACTCTTATCAACGAAGACTCTAAAATTACCCTTAACGACGGTGTAGGTCTTTAATCCCACCTCATCCCTATTGATTCCCTTATAAGCTCTAGCAACTCCTATCAATGTGCCGAGGTCTGGTCTATTCGGATTATATTCTATTTTTATGTAATTCTCACCTATCTCCTCGATATCTACTCCTATTGATGGTATTTTATCGACGAGCTCATCTATGCTTACATATCTGCCGAGTATCTTCGAAAACCTGCTTATATCTATGTTAATAACAGGCGTTGCGGTCGCCTCCTTAACCAGCCCAAATCATTCCTGTATAGATCCCTTATATCCTCAAGGTCGTAACGAATCATAACAAGCCTTTCTATCCCGCCACCCCACGCAAGAACCGGCCAATCTACCCCAAGCGGCTTAGTTACTTCAGGCCTGAAGATTCCCATGCCGCAAAGCTCTATCCAATCGTTTAACTTCTCAACGTAGACTGATGTTTGAATGGAGGGCTCTGTGTATGGGAAATACGATGGCATAAATTTCACTTTCTTTAAACCTATACGTTTGTAAAACTCCTTCATTATTCCCATTAATTGCCGTATATTAGCATTTTTATCAATGATCACCCCATCTATTTGGAAAAATTCAACACTATGTTTAAAATCCATTTTTTCATTTCGGAAGACGCTTCCAATAGTGAAAATCTTTTTTGGCCTATTACCCGTTTTGTAAACTTCCTTAATTGTTACAACTGTTGTATGAGTTCTCAAAACCAGTTTTTTTGCTTCATTTATGTCCCATTTACCTCCCCATCCAGTTGAACCAGTTATCCAACCGTTTTCATGGGTTTCTTTAACTCTCTTTACGAGTTCATTATCAAGCATGTCTCCTGACTCCGGATAATCTATGTAAAAAGTATCTTGCATGTCTCTAGCTGGATGATCCTGTGGTTGGAACAAAGCATCAAAATTCCAAAAGGCTAGTTGAATTAAAGGATCTTCGACTTCCTCAAATCCCATCGAAATGAAGATCTCTCTTATCTCCTCTATGGTTTCTCTTAGGGGATGAAATCTTCCAGGATAGAGGGGATAAGACCTCACGTTCAAGTTGTACTTCTCAAATTCAACCTCCCTCCATTTACCTGTTTTAATTAGCTCAGGAGTTAACGAGGATATTACCGTTTTTATTGTTGGAAGCTTTATTTTCAAGCCTTTGTTCGTTACCGTCACTTTATATTCCTTTAAAATGACCTCCTTGATAAGATTTGGGCGGTTCATCAGCTTTTTTAATGTTCGAATTTCGTTTTCCTTAAGCGATTCCCAGAGAATCTCCCCTTTACTTAGAATTTTCTTTATTAATACCTCCTCTGGAGATTCCTTTGCATTCAACAACCTGATAAAGCGTTTTTTCCCAACTTTAAATGATTCTATCCAGCCTTTTTCCTTAGCTTTACCTATTCCGGCCAGAAAATCTCCCAATGATAAAGAACAAAGCTTTATAAGCTCGTTAATTTCCACGTTTCCTCCTTTTTCGATCAATTTCTCAACTATTATCCTCTCCGGAAGCTTATACCCTAAATCTGCCAATTTTTTACCTAATTTGACTTTTCTTTCAATTTTTACACTAATTTGAACTAATCTGTTCTCTTTTAATTCTTCTACAGCTTTTCTAACCTGATCTATCGTTAATCCTGATTGTTCGGAGAGACTCCTTAAATCACATGATTTAAGCTTTTTTAAAACTTCCAGAACTTTTCTAGCGCCATGGGAGAGAATAACCATTACCATCTTATACTAATTTTGGCAAGTCAATAAATAAAACATGAGGAAGTCTTAAGATTGGGTGTGAATGCTGAAACCTAAGGAGACTTTCAAGGTTACCCCTTGGATTGTAGAGGGTGAGGTCAATTATGAAATCCTAGTGGAAAAATTCGGCTTAAGGAAAATAGACAGGGAAATATTAAATTTATTCATCAGCGCTATTAAAGAAATACCTCCCCTAATAAGGAGAGGAATTTTCTTCTCGCATAGGGATTTGGACAAAGTTCTAAGAGAATTCCTTCAAGGGAAGAAGTTCTATTTATACACTGGGAGAGGACCCTCAGGGCCCATGCATATAGGCCATATAGTCCCATTTCTCTTTACAAAATACCTACAGGAGAAATTTAAGGCAGATTTATATATCCAAATAACTTCCGACGAGAAGTATATGTATCATAAAGAGTATAAGCCTGAAGAGCTTGAAAGAAGGACCATTGATAATATCCTAGATATTTTAGCCCTAGGATTTGATGAGAAAAGAACTTACGTGATAGATGATTTGGTAGATATCAAATATATTTATCCAATATCCATCTCTATAGCCAGAAAAGTTAATTTTTCAGTTGTAAGAGCTGTTTTTGGATTTAACGAATCAACGAATATAGGTATGATCTTTTTCCCAGCTATACAAGCAGCTCCATGCTTTATAGGATATTTTGTGTCCAAAGAAAATAAGAACTGCTTAATTCCGGCAGCTGTAGACCAAGACCCTTATTGGAGGATCACCAGAGATATAGCTTTTAAACTAGGCTTTCCTAAACCAGCTCAAATCCATGGCAAATTCCTGCCGAGCTTAAAGGGTTTAGGAAAAATGTCTTCTTCAATTCCTGAATCATCAATTTATCTCTCAGATGATGAAGTAGATGTTAGAAGGAAAATTTGGAATGCGTTTACAGGAGGCCAACCAAGCATAAGAGAGCAGAGAATCAAGGGAGGAAACCCGGACATTTGTAGAGTTTATTCTTATATGTACTTCCTTTTTGAGCCAGATGATAAAAGATTAAAAGAGATTTACGAAGAGTGCAGAGGTGGAAGGAGAATTTGTGGAGATTGCAAAGAAGAGCTAATAAATAAGATAAACTATTTTCTCAAAAAGCATAAGCAGAAAAGAGAGAGTATCAAGGAAAAAGTTAAAAATTATATGCTAAGCGAAAAGGTATCATTAGAAGATCTAGAAAGAAACGTATACAGGCTACTTAGATAGAATTCTGCCCTCTTCATCCATTAAGCCTTCTCTGATAGCTTTTGACGATATTTTACTACCGTTTTTAGCTATAACCAGGGGAAGGGTTATAATCTTAAATGGAGATAGACCTTTTTTAATTCTCTCTAAACGTGCTTTCTCAGCGACTTTTCTCGTTTCTTCGCTAACAATTAGTGCATCAATATCAGGATCGGACAGCAAGGGTCCATATGGATCATTTAAAGGCACTATTTTGAACTTCCTGTTTGGGAATCTCTTTTTTATGAAATTCGTGATTTTTTCTTTTCTTAACACATAAGGCGTTATTTTTCTCCCTTTAAGCTTATTCGCAAAGATATCTGTTGTTAAACCTATTATTACAAACTCTCCCATTTCAAAGGCCTTTTCCAGAAGAGTTTTATGACCCTTGTGAAGAATGTCAAATGTTCCTCCTAAAGCGATTTTCTTAAATTTCAACGGACTCCCCAGGCTTTAATATTAGACATTCAGATGTAGTTTTTTCCCCGATTAATCTTTTAAAGAGATTTACGTTTGTCTTTATAGCCTCAAAGGTATTATAATGCATTGGAATGACGTATTTAGGCTTTAAATCAATAACAGCTTCTATTGCTTCATCGATACCCATGGTGTACCAACCACCTATAGGCAAACAGGCTACTTTGAGGTCATACATTAAGCCTATAAAGCGCATGTATGGCATATAATCCGTATCTCCAGCGTGATAGATACTTTCCTTATTGTTTGAGATTATGTATCCAACCGGAGTGCCTATGGAACACGTATGAACGGCAGGGACTATTTTTATGGTCACTTCAGAGCCTATCTTTATCTTTCCTCCTATATTAGCGGATACGACGTTTTTTACACCGTTTTGAGAGAGCCAATTAGCAAATTCATACACTCCGACAGTTTTGGCGTTAAATTTTTTAGCTATGTATATAAGATCTCCAAGATGATCTTCATGGTCATGAGTCGCTAATACTACGTCTATTCTGTCCAAGTCATCTGGTTTAATCGGGGATGATGGATTTCCAGATAAGAATGGATCTATTAAAACTCTAAGTCCAGATATATCAAGTAAGAAACACGAATGACCAAGATACGTAATTCTCATTTCTCTCACTAATTTTTATGATATAATTCACCAATGGATATTAAGTTGGTGCTATGATGGAAAAGGAGATCGAGAAATACATCAAAGCCGGTAAGATCACGGCTAATGTCCTAGAATTTGCAAGAACGTTGATATTAAGCGGAATCAATGACGTATGTGAGCTGTGCGAGGAAATAGAGTCCAAAATCTTTAAGTTAGGCGGGATGCCTGCCTTTCCGTGTAATATATGCATTAATGAGATAGCGGCCCATTTCTCTCCTTATCCCTCAGATAGAATAAAATTACCTAAGGAGGGAATAGTCAAAATTGATGTGGGGGTTAGAATTGATGGTTTTATAACAGATGCGGCGATTTCTATACCCCTCTCAAAAAACTATAAAAAGATAGTTAAATGCTCCAAAAAAGCCTTGGAAAACGCCATTAAATGCGTTAAACCGGGAATTAAAACCGGAAAGCTTGGAGAGATAATCGAAAAGACAGCAAAGGATGAGAATTTTAAGCCTATAAAAAATCTAAGCGGACATTTGATAAGGGAGTATAATCTCCACGCTGGGAAATCAATACCTAACATAAGAACTCTTTTTTCCCAAAAAATCGAGGAGGGGGAAATTTACGCAATAGAGCCATTTTTGACTTTTCCTAATGCTATGGGCTCTGTTACATCGATAAACAAGGCAAGAATTTTCAGTTTAGCTAAACTTAAGAAACCAAGGAATAGAGAGGGAGAAGAGATTTATAGGGAAATATATAGAAGATTTAGAACTCTTCCCTTTTCACCCAGATGGTTGTTAGATTTGGGCCCCTTGGAGAGCGTACTCGAGAAGATAAGGGTTCTTATTAAGGAAAAAATAGTACATGCTTATCCGGTGCTCGTTGAGGAAAGCGGCGGATACGTAGCTCAGTTTGAGCACACAGTTTTAGTGACTAAGAGAGGAGGAGTTATTTTAACTAAAAAGGCCTCTTAGGTTTAGATACATCGTAAATAGCGGATATAATTAGGGGTGTTCCGCATCTTTTACACTTCTCTTCAGTCCTTTTAAATACGTAATCCCCCTCCTTAAACTCCCTTAAGATCTTCAGTTCACAATTTGGACAAAATAATTCCGTTTTTACAATAGGACTCGTTATTGAAAGCATTCTTTTCTTCTTAAAAACATCCGAAAAACTTAGGAAGAAAATTAGCAATAGGGTAAATAGAATGAACAGAAGGGTTGGATCCATTCCAATCTGATCTGAGACGTTCATCAAATAATCCCCATAGTATTTCCAACTCCTACAACTATAATCCTATCACCAGGAGAGCTGTTCTCTAAGATTATCGTTTTCACTTTTTTAACGGCCTCATTGAGGGAAGAGTACATCTCCTTTCTCATTATAGAAATAGCATTTAAAAGTGATTCCTTTATCACTATCGCATAAATGGGGATATTATATCTCGTCGCTATCTCCTCAATCTTATATTTATCAACTCCTACCCCGCCGATAGCTGCTCCTACTCCCTCCACAACCTCCCCAAGTTTCTCTCCTTCTAATTTCACTGCTGCGTCTATCATTATAATTAATTTGATCTTTCTATCCTTATTCCTCTCTATTATCTTCATAACAGCTTCGCCGGGTTTTCCAACAGCCCCGCCAGGACCTCTGGCTTTAACGACATAAACAAGCCTGCCTTCTAAGTTGATTCCTCCAACTACTGTCTCCTTTGATACCTCTTCCAATTTCACATTCTCAGCCTCATTTAAAATCTTTGAAGCGACTAAAGCGCCTATTCCATCTCCGATTGGAATTCCACTTTTAAAGGCATTTAATGCGCTAAAATACGCTTTAGCTTGCTCTATTATTAAGGGAAGTTGCATTTGGAGCTGTAAAAGAAGATAGATATTATCTGTACGCTTACTAAGCAAATAATAATGCTGAACAATTTTATATAGCTGTTCAAGAGCGATGGTAGCTTCAATTAGATTTTCTATATTTCTGGCCTTTGAATGGTCTATATCAGGCAATATGTCCTTTATAAACGCCATCATCCTTTCATCTCGAACATCCAGGATATGTTCTATCTTTTTGAAAACTCCGGTTGGATCTAAAGTTTCTGGAAATATCACAAATGAGTTGATCATTATTTTTAACTTATCTTTAGCTAGTTTTTCATCACATCCTTCTTTTTTTAATTTATTCACGGCCTCATTCCATGCTATTTTCCTCATCTTATTCAGTTGTCCTAAAACTCTTCTGACTTCAAATAGGGCCATTTGCGCGTTGATTTTCTGACCATAAAATATGAATATTATGAAGGAGGCCCACCAAAGAATCATCCAGATTAAATCTTGTCCGCCTCCTTGAGATCCTAATTGTAGGAGGATGTTCATTTCTTATTACCTATGTCCAATTGGTGGTGGTCGGCACTAGAGGTTCACGAGGGCTCCCGCACCTCGCTAATCTCTAGCGGAGCGCGGCTTAACTTCGGAGTTCGGAATGGGATCCGGTGTACCCCGCGCCCTATGGC
>CAYLIY010000014.1:0-5616 GCA_964384015.1 uncultured Nitrososphaeria archaeon
CAACCGAACTTGTTCAAGCGTTGTTCTCCGGAGCTTATGGAATTTGGAAACAAAAATGACTGGTGGGGCTGGAGGGATTTGAACCCTCGACTAGCAGGTCTCTTCGCTCCAGATTAATGTCATCCCTTTCGGTCCAAAGACCTGCTATATCTGGAGCCTTCCGGGCCATTCTTGCCGTGCTCGGCCGAAATCATCGCCTACCTGGCTACACCACAGCCCCTCTATATATTTTTCTAGTTTCTCGATACTACATTAATCTTATGTCTTGAAAGCTTTGAGCACGTGTAAAGACGCATTTGAAATATTATCGCAAATTACCAGAAGAATAAAAAGAAAAGGTGAAATCAGCCTTAGGGAGTATATGCTCCTTAAGAGAATTTTTGGCCAGAGATTTTTAAGAGCTTTAAACGCCATTTTTGAAAAAAGGGTAAAAGCATATATATTTAAGCCAGATATAGGTCCTTTTTACGTTGTTGTTGGCGAAGAGAAGGATTATTTAGTAATACCTGAGGCGGATTATTGTAGTTGTAAGGCTATGTCCAAGAGGATGGGCGTGAAAAGGGCTCCATGTTATCACTTAATTGCGCTTGAGCTTGCTAAAGCTCTAAATTTAGTTGATAAAATATTAACTGATTATGAATTCTATGATTTATTCATGAGTGAGTTTAAATAATGTGAAGTAAAATGGGCTGGCTTGATGAGCTCGGATGGGTGGCATTTATACTATCCATTTTAGTAATAGTTTTAATAATAATTCGTGAATACTTAGAAGCTCGAATGAAACTCAAGTAACCTTTTCTATCCTTGAAAAAGCCCTAAGCTTGAGGGAGATATAAGGCGCTTCTATTAAAAATGACGTTGGGTCAACATAAGCCCCATAAATCTTTATCAGCTCTCCAACTTCGAGTTTTTCCGCTGAATAATCCATTATGGTCCCGTTATAAGATATTTTAGCCGGAATTCCGCTTTGTTCTATGTAAAATTCCCCTTTCTTTATCTGAAGTGGTTGAATTATCTCCTCTTTAGGCTCTTTCACGATATTGCCCTGTATATTCACCACCTTATGAAAAATCGATATGTCTGATAGGTTAACGAAATTCGCATTTGCCGGTGGAGGAATAAATTCTGATGGAACTTCTGGATTTATATCTAACTCCGTGAAATCATCACAGAAAATGAATATCTCTCCTCTTCTAAGCCTAACTCTAAACCCAGCTATGGAGATTACATCTCCTGGTTTTAAACCAACGATCTTCTCGGCTATTTTACCGATGAATGTAATATTAACGTCAGAGCTTATATCTGAAGCATGAATAGAGATGGATTTTCTCTTAGCCTCGAAGATCTTTAATTTTCCTATAGCATTGATTCTGACGTAAATTTTGGCCATATTATAGCCCTGTTTTAAATCCTTTAGGATCGATGGCTTAAACTTAATTTCGTACTCTTTGCCTGAAAAGGGGGATATGTGAGAGACCTTTCCGACATGCAACTCTATTTCGCCGTTTAAACCAATTTTTGGCTTAGCATTGAAAATAGCTACAGTAGTTCCTGGTTTAACCCACTCGTAGTTTTGATTTGGGTTCCACACAACAACTCTAACAACCTTTTTTCCATCAGTTATATTAAACCAGAGAAGACTTCTTTCTTCATCTTCTCCTTCTATCTTGAATTTCGTCTTAACAGGCTCGTTAATAACCTGGCCAAGGGTATATATCCTCCCACTCGCACTCATTATTTCGGATAAAGGTTTAAGAAAATCAGCTGTAGGGGGATATTGGTCAATTTCGTCCGATCTATCCATTATTTCGCTTTTTAACCCAACATGTAACTCCACTTCTCCTGATAAGGATTTTCTCGTCGAGGCATAGGATATCTCGACAACATTACCTTCAACTACTCCTAACTCCTCTAATTCCCGTCTGGGCCTGTCCCAGAAAATGACACTGCAAACTCCTGTTGAGTCCCCTATTCCCGCTCTGACAAACATCCCCGTTGTTCCATCTCTTCTTTTAAACTTTTTCTCTTGGCCGACCCAAAGTATCCTTCCTTTAACGTTTACGCTATTTAAGCTATCTACAAGCTTACCTATTGGCGTTATGAATGACTGTTTGACCGACAACTTCACACCTAAATCAATTGCCACGAGTAAAAGGGCTGTATAGTCAGATATTCCTTTTATTTCCTCTTTTTTTCTTTGAGCTAAAGAAATAACCCTATCTTCAGATAGATCTGGTCTTTGCCGGATTATTTCATTAAGTAGGAAGTTTATTTTGTTCTTATACATCTATTCATCACATATTCTAAGAAACTTATGGTTATACACAATTTATTAGGGTATTTTGACGCTAGATAAAGAAGTTTTTCTGCCTATTCTAAAGACCTCAATGTTTGTTTTTATAAATCGCTTTGGAAAAAGCTCCTTAATAGCATCTTCGAAGCAGTTAAGGGGCAAAAACGGGTCCACAAATTTTGAAAAAAGCCGAGCAGATATATTTTCAAATCTAGATCCAAATTTATCTTCAATTATTCTAGGATTTAAGGAATATATTCTGTGAGTTCTCTTTTTAAGAATCATTTCTATTTCCTCATTTCCAAGAGATAACACCCCCTTATTCCTTAATAGCAAATCCCTAAGCTTGATCAGAATTACCTTTCTATAGTTTCCTTTATGCTTTCCTCTAATATCTCAATTCCTTCATCAACAGCTTCTCTAGTTATCGTTAAGGGGGGAGCTATCCTTATAGTGGATCTTCCAGCTAAAATTATGGCTAAACCCCGCTTCCACGCTCTAATCATTATCTTTCTAGCCTCCTTTATACCTGGCCTTTTTGATCGCTTATCCCTTACTATTTCAAGTCCTATCATTAAACCCAGGCCTCTTACATCCCCGATTATCTCGTATTTTTCCATCATTTCGTTAAGCCTTTTCTTAATATAGTTCCCCTGGTCTAAAGCGTTCTTAATGAGATTCTTATCTTTTATCTCGGAGATTACAGCAGATGCCGCTGCAAGTGCAAGCGGATTTCCACCAAATGTGGTAGCATGAGATCCAGGAGGCCAGTTCATAATGTTTTTCTTAGCTACCGTTACACCTAGGGGCAATCCAGATGCTACAGCCTTTCCTATCGTTATGATATCAGGAATAACGCCAAAATGTTCGATTGCAAACCATTTACCAGTCCTTCCCATACCGGTTTGTATTTCATCAATTACGAGTAATATGCCGTGTTTTTTGAGTAATTTAAAAAGTTTCTTAAAATAGTTGGGTGGAGGAACTACATAACCTCCTTCTCCTTGGATCGGCTCAGCGAAAAATGCTGCAACATCTCCTGGAGGGACGAATTTAGATAAATATTGTTCCTCTATGAAATCTACACACGCAAGACCGCATTCGGGATATGTTTCTCTTAGTGGGCATCTATAACAGTATGGATACGGGACATGATAGATATTTGGCAAGAGGGGGAAGAATCCTTCTCTTTGAACGAGTTTACTGGCAGTTAATGACATTGCACCAAAGGTCCTTCCATGAAATGCGCCTATAAACGCCATGAATATCGGTTTTTTCCTATACCATCTTGATAATTTCATAGCCGCCTCTATAGCCTCAGCGCCGCTATTACTGAAAAATACTCTCTTATCAAATTTTCCGGGGGTTATCTCTATTATCTCCCTGGCAACTTTAGGTATTAATTCATAGTAGAAATCCGTGTAGGAATAGTGAGTGAACTTTAAGAGCTGTTTAGAAATCGCCTCTATCACTTTTTTATTTGACCCTCCGACGTTTAGACATAAAAGACCGGAGTTAAAGTCTATGTATTGATTTCCATCCACATCTCTCACTATGAAGTTACTAATGGACTCAACAACCAATGGATAATAGCGGATAATCGATGGAGAAATAAATTTTTTATCGTCCTTGATTATTTTTCTTGCTTTGGGCCCTGGAGGGCTTATCCTTATTTTGGCGTATTTTCTTGTAATCCTCATCCGTGCTCAGCCTCTGAGATTTCCACTAGTATCTTCAGTCTAGAAACGTGTTTGGGAAGACCATGAACTTCTTTTTTCGGTACTAGATCTATTTGGAAATCCAATACCCTGACGTTCTTCTTCGTCATAAACCTTTTAAGAAAATTGACCAAATCTACAACCTTGACGATATTCCTTCCCATCCCCTCTATCCATATCTGGACTTTGTCTGATTCACTTGAGTCTACTATCTCAAAGCATCTGGCAAGGTATGTTGACAGAGACCTCTTACCAATATATAATGTTAACACTTCGTCTTTCAACGCGAATAACCTAATAAGCTTTTTTAAATAAGCCCAATTTAACTCTATCCACTGATCTAACTCCGCGATTTCCTTATCGGACATCCCCTCAAACCTGCCTTGAAGATCAATATATTCCTTTATAGGTTTTCTTCTTAGTCTGCCCTCAGCTATAAGCTTACTTGGTCCCGTGAATCTAAATTTTCCGTTTTTAGCCTCGTATAAAACCCACATTCCTGTTTCAACAGCTAATTTTGAAATCTTCACTGTAAGGCTTGAAGGAAATCTCCATCCCGGTGGACATGGGGGATAAGATATGAATAAAACGGGTACCTTTAATCTCTTTAGCTTTCTGAATCTTTCTTACTAGGTCTATCGGGAAAGCGGGACTTCCTGATGCAATATACGGTATTCTATGAGCATTATTCCAAATATATCTTTTTTATTCTACTTCTTACCAGTGGGGGCAGTTGTGGTCCATGCGCCTTTTGGAGTTCAAAATTATTGTCCCATTCTCTTTAAGTTCGGAGGAGATGTTCCTAATCTTCAATATTTTAGAACCAAAGATAACAATTATATCTGGTCTCTTGGGGCCCTTTTTAGATATATTTTCCTATCGCTTATTCTAGTATAAGCCATCACGGGCGCTTCTCTTCTTTCAACACTGAAAAACGGAACAGCTTGAGCGAACTTTTTTCATAAAAAGCTGCTTTAGTCAATAAAATGGAGGCTAAACTACTCCCTGTCCTCCTCTTCCATAAATTTAACCTCGATCATAAGGAGGCCCCAAAAATCTTATTTTTAATCCATTTCTTAGAGTTTTTAGCTAGATGGCTGGGGGAGAAACAGCTAATAAACCAGAGACTATTATAAATACTATGCTCAAAAGAACGATGATCAGGGGCTTAACCTTAATTTTAGATGACGGTTCTTCAAAGAACATCAAAAGCCCTACAGCTGAGGCGGGCATTGGAGCTTCTCTTCTTCTTGACATTGACCAGTTTTAAACAAACATAATCCTATTATTTAAATCTTCAATGGAAAATTACCTCAGACTTTGAGTTAGATCATCCCGTTAAGAACAAGGAATAACGTTAATACGCTAGCCTCATAGAATAGGAGTTTGAGAGATGAAAATAAAATCCCGTCTTTATCAAAAGCTTCCAGATGGAAGGATCAAGTGCCTTGCTTGTTACCATTATTGTCTGCTGAGAGAGGGGCAAAAAGGGTTATGTCGTGCGAGAATAAATGAAAATGGCATTTTATACTCCTTAGTCTATGGTGAACTAAGCTCAGAAGCTATAGATCCGATAGAAAAAAAGCCATTATTTCATTTTTATCC
>CAYLIY010000014.1:5626-14182 GCA_964384015.1 uncultured Nitrososphaeria archaeon
TATCCAGGATCTGAGATTTACTCAATTTCCACAGTAGGTTGTAATTTTAGGTGTCCATGGTGCCAAAACTGGCAGATAAGCCAAGTAGATCCGGAAAAATACCCAACATACTATGTAAGTCCAGAGGAGCTTATTAGAAGGGTTAAAAGATATGGTGTGAATTCTATAGCTTTTACATATAATGAGCCCAGCGGCTTATGGTTTGAATATGTTTATGATGTCTCTAAGCTGGCACATAAAGAGGGAATAACCACTGTTGTAGTAACTAACGGATATTGGAGCCCAGAAAGCTTGAAAGAACTCAAGGGATTGATAGATGCTGCAAACATAGATATTAAAGGCTTTACTGAAGACTTTTATCGAAAATACCCGAAGGCTAGCCTGGAATCTGTTCTGGATTGTACAAGAACAATGTTTAAACAAGGGGTTCACATAGAGTTAACGATGCTCATAGTACCTACGACGGGAAATGATAACCTAGAGGTTATTAGAAGATTCTGTCGTTGGGTAGTAGAGGAGTTAAGTCCTGACGTACCTGTTCACTTTAGCAGGTTTTATCCTCATTATAAGTTTACGCACGTTCCACCAACTCCAGTTGATCTGTTAGTTAAAGCTAGAAGAGTCGCTCATGAGGAAGGACTGAATTATGTTTATCTTGGAAATGTTCCAGGAGAGTTTGAGGACACCATATGCCCTGGTTGTGGAAACAAAGTCATATGTAGATCCGGATATGAGATAACCTGTTGGAATTTAGATAGTGTAAATAAATGTAAGAAGTGTGGGTATAAAGTAGCAATTATAGGAACTTACAAACCAAGATCCAGATATTTGTTTTACTTTTAATTTAAATAGATAAACCCCGAAGCGAACTAATTTGGATTAAATGAACAACAATTTATACAATTCTAGCCTAAGAGCCGGATCTTAAGTTCTATTTGTGAAATTTAAGTTTTAAATTAAGAGGAAGTATTTTAAACTGGCGCCGCCGGCCGGACTCGAACCGGCGCCCGCCGGGTTAACAGCCCGGCGCTTTTGGCGCTCTGAACCCTACCACTGAGCTACGGCGGCGGCATCAGTTCAATTATTAGAATCATACTGTCATTTTAATATGTTTCTAAGGTTCATAGAGTTGACACTTGTTCCATTTTATCCCTTAGGTATTTATCAACTATAAACGTCAAACCGTATTTTGCAAAAGCCTCCTGCTCCGATTTCTTCTTAATTTCTAAGAATTTATTTATTTGCCCCTGCCAAAAGCTGTTTTGATAGCGAATATCATTTTTCAGCTCTAAAAGCCTTTTAACATCCATATCGCTTAACCTGTCATAAGGCAATCGATATTTCTCAATATCTGTAGCCCACACTCCAATCCATTTAGCATCAGGGGTTGCTAATTCCCTTATATGCGCAGAATTAGCTGAGCCAGATATTATAACCATCGATATATGTACCCCCCATGGATCAGCATCTGTAAAGATATAAACAGGAAGGCCCAACTCTTTATTCAGTCTGCGGATTAAATATCTGGTTGACCTTGGGGCTTGGCCCATAGTATTTATCAAAATAGCTTTATAACGCTTATGAACTCCTTCCTCTATAAACCTAGTAAAGATTCCTCCTTTTTCTATTACAAAGACCCTTTCAGCACTCGTCTCTATAAAATCAGCTGTCCTTAAAGCATGACCTATCATTAGTCCATCTGGATGGCTGGTTAAATTTATCCTTCTGCCCTCATATCCAGGCAGAGTAAACTCCACGGTTAGATCTCCGAAAATGGAACTTCTTTCCTCGGGTATTATGTTAAACTCTTCTCTCGGAGTATTTAAAATAGCTTCCAGATCCATTACTATTTCGTTAGACTCTTTTTGGTCCTTAAATGGAACTTGATATGCTTGAGAGGAATAAAATACATCTCTAAGAGTGCTTGTTTTTCCTGCCTCTATTAGTTGTTTAGTAAAGTAAGCAATCCATACAAGTTGAGTGAATGATCTCAGATGCGCTACATTTTTCGTGGATCTTCTAAGAACTCTCTTTCCTAAGACGTATTCTCTTCTTCTTCTATCATACTTTATGTTTTTGGTGCTTCTGTCGGGAATTTTCACGACAGGAAATCTTCCATTCATCAGATCCGAATAGATTTCTTCGCCGAATTTTCTTAATTTTTTCACGATCTCCATGTGTTTTTTTCTTACACCTTTAATCGTATTCCCTCACCACTCTTAATAAACGCGAAATGTCAGGAGGCTCTTCTTTCTCAACTAATTTTGTTGAAAATTCGGCTATTTTCCCCAAATACCTCTTATATATCTCTATTTTCCTCTTTAATCTCCTTTGCCTCTCTTTTCCAATAGCATATTTAGTTAATTTCCTTAACAGCACTCTAACAGCTGCTTTTATTTCTTTTTCTATCTCAGGAATATCCGCTATAAATTCTTTCCCTAAACTTCTAAACGGTATTTTCGTTGAACATATATGGAAGAAGAAGGCTATTGGTTTATCCTCAGGTCTCTTATAATAACTCCAATTAATATCCTCAATAACCTTTGTTGTGACATCACTTCCTTCATCGTAGAGCAGGGGAATTTTATTAGCAAAGCGATAGATCATAATTTCTCCTTCCTTCCCTTTAATTTTCCCTCCATAGGCTAGAGCTGCTTCTATTATAAAGGGATGGCCCTCATAGCTTGATGGTGGACGGGTTATTACCTCCAAAAATTCTGGCATAAACTCTTTCTCTATTCCTCTCTTAAAAAGCTCCTCTCCTATGGGGGATAGCACTTTAGGGCTAGGAGGTAAGAAGCCCTTATAATTTCTCATCGAATTAACGAGTTTAAGAATCATGTCGCCATTTAAGTCTTCTAATTTAATTTCAGGATCAAAACCAGCATTTTTTAAGAATTTTCTGGCTATTTTATCCCCAACCCTGTGAAAACTTTTACTTAAAAATTCAGCTAAGGTCATTTGAGAATCATTTGCTTTTATCATCTCCTCAACAGTTCTTATATCTACTCCTTTAGGGTGAGGTTTAATCTTACGAGGCGGAAGTGGGACGTGATCAACGGCTCTTCGAAATAAGAAAAATCTTCCGAGAGGGTCTACGAATTCTATTTCGGCATAAGGCGCTGCTATTGTT
The DNA here is from genome assembly GCA_964384015.1 of uncultured Nitrososphaeria archaeon. Lineage (GTDB taxonomy): Archaea > Thermoproteota > Nitrososphaeria > Geothermarchaeales > CAYLIY01 > CAYLIY01. The sequence goes on from CAYLIY010000014.1 coordinate 8,760, forward strand.
GTTTGTCTCAGATATTCTATAATTTTATTGCTCACACGTGGGTAATTTCCCATAAGGCTAAACTTAACAATCGTTCCATGCCACCTCTTACTATTTTTCAGTCTTTTACTCATTAAAATCTTCGGCTTCCCTCCTTTAACATCCATCAAAAACGTATAGGAGTGTATGTACTCATCGCCGATGGAGGAGGTTATGGTTATGGGTTTATTCGTTGTTAACTGGCCATATAAGAGGGCAAGAGTGCCCCCTAGACCAAATATTCCTCTACTTTGCCTAAAAACATATTTTGTGCTATAAAATGGCTTACTAAAGGCATTTAATAGTTCCTTTTTAGGAATTCCAGAGCCATTATCATAAATTAGGATTTCGTATATCTTTTCATAGGCGGAGATTTGGTCCTCAAGAGATATTCTAAGATAAATTTGGGGCGGTATCCCGTGCAACTCACACGCATCAAGCGAGTTTTCAACAAACTCCCTAACAGCTGAATAAATAGCCCTACTCGGATTTGTAAAACCAGCTAGTTCTTTATTTCTGTAAAAAAATTCTAATGGACTTAATTGTTTAAATTCCTCAGCCATTTTATCCCCATAAATGCATTCTTCTAAATTTTTCTTTTCTCCTTTCTGTGAACAAAAAGTTATAAACCGCTTTATGTGGAGCTCCTTTAATTAATCTTCTCACAGCTTCAGCAGCCATTAAAACGCCATCAAAGTCGCCTATAATTGCTACAAAATGCCGATATACTGATAGATAGACCTTAGCTGTTTCTTCTATAACTCTTCTCGCTCTTCCTCTTTCTCCTATTATTCTCCCCTTTATTCTCCTTAAGTCCTTTGGATCCTTGCCTACATAAGAAGAAAGATCGATAACATGTAAAGTTTGATCATCTAGAAGAAGCCTTAACGCCCTTTCAGGAGAGAAGCCTAAATTAATAGCTCTGATAACCTGAAGGCTCCTTAACAACTTTTCTGGATCATCGGCTTTAACCTCAACCCGTCCACTCTCACTATCTATCGAAATTTTCACTTTTAGAGCACTTTCTAATCGCTCTTTAGTCTTACCATTTTTTCCTATTAAAGCGCCAACTCTATCCTCATACAGAATAATATCCTGGGAGTACATCACCTCTTCCCCTTGACGTAATCTATCAGATTTTCAAGATCTAAGACTTCTACCCCCCTTTTAGCGAAAAATAAATTTATATTTGATAAATCTCTGATCAGAAAACTTTCGGCCATCGGATGAGTTCTTAATACGGCTTGAGCAAAATCGAATAAAATTATTCTTCCCCCATGATAGAAGATGTTGTATTCACTCAGATCTGTATGAACAAGACCGGCTAGAAGATATAGCTTCCTTGCCTCTAGAATGACTTGTTTATATATCCTTTCATCTATTGAGCTTAAGTCCTTTAAGGTAAGCGCAGGCTCATGATTCTCTCCAATAAACTCCATTATTACAATATTTTTGATCCAGTAAATTGGTTTAGGAACGCTTACCCCAGCTTCATGAGCTTTTTTCAGGTTTTTATACTCTTTTGATGCCCAAAGGTTAATAATCTTCCTCAGGTCCCTCGTATGAACAGAGAAGCGAGAATCGCCCATCATATACTTAATCCTACTTCTCCTGAAATCAGATGTTGCGATCAGGTATATCTTCACAGCAACTATCTCTCCGGTAGGAGTTTCTCCCGCGTAGATTCTCGCCTCTTTCCCTGATGAAACTGTACCGTGAAGTTTATCCAATATGCCGTCATTAAACAGTTTGTAAAGAGCTAATAAAGTGGATCTGTCGAATACTTCCTCTAAAACTTCATATTCCTCTGTTCTTTTTTTTAAAAATCTCTGTTCACGTTCAAACTTCCTTTCTTTTCTTTCCAGTTTCCTCCAAGCCTTATCCTCAAAATTATTCATTTCATTGGAACATCCAGTCTGGAAGCATGCCCTCCTTTCTCAACCATTCTCTTTGTGCAGCTGTGTATCTGCCGATTATATCCCCCCTTGTATCCATTTGAAAGCCCCAAAGCTCCACTAGAACAGCATCTCCGACTCTAACCCACACACGCCTCCTTAATGAGCCTTTAATGCGGCAAACCCTTAGTTTATTGTCGGTGCATAGCACAAGTGCTCTATCAGCCCCTAATAATTTCTTAACAATCCCGAGTAGTTGCCCTTCTTTAGGTAGTGGAGTTTCCTTTAATTCCTTCTCACTTAAAACCTTTCGCTTGCCCATAAGAAGATCAATTAATTGATTTTACCTTCATAAGTAATAAGTTTGCATTACCTAGAGGTTTGAATGAAAATAGCGCATGGAATACCATCTATCTCGATAATGCTATCTGGGTGTATATAGCCCTTTTCTAATCCCTTTTTAACAGATTTCTCACCAAAAAAGTTTATTGAGACGCATTTAGATAAGATATCATTTAACTCTCTTTCATCACATGCTAGATTTATTTTGACTCCATAAAAGCGGGAATTTTTATTCTCAACTATCTCCCTGTCATAAATGAAGATAAAAAAACCGCACTCTCTGCGACTTAAGTATGCTAGAAATTCCTTTTTATATCGGCTCAACTACCGTTTCAGCCCCGCATATCTCACATTTCAAGACAGCAAATCTCCTTTTTTTGATCAGTTTCGTATCAGGCCCTCCACATGCTGGGCAAAAAACATATTTCTTAATGAAGCGATTAATAGCTGATGAAAGAGAATCTAAATCGGCTCTTGTTTGGATTATTAGTCTTGGATCCTCATAAACAGCTGGAGTTGCCAACTCCTTGGCAAGATATGATGCAAGAATTTTAGGTTCTCTATTCATGCTCGACGCTATTTTCTTAAAATTAAGAATTATTGTTCTTTTTCCTTCAAAGTATATCTCGGGGGCGGGTATTTTAAATCTGCTTTTTTCAGCCTTTATTTTCTTAGGAAGCTTACTAAACAATTCGTCTAACATCTTAATGTACGCCTCTCTATCGGTTAAGTTCATATCCATCATTTCTAGCCTTCTCAATCAGTAATAATTTGCATTCAAATTAAATAATTTCATACGATGACCTAACTCCCTCATGGAGCTGAATTCGATATTTAAGCTTAGCCCATGCATTTAGAGGTATTGATGAAAATGACGGTCGGTTTAATCGGGGGAACTGGATTTGAGGCCCTTTTAAGGGAGGGGGAAAGAGTTAAGATTAAAACCCCTTACGGGGAGGTCTTAGGGGTAGAAGGAAGGGCGAATGGAGTTTATGTGATCTTCATTCCAAGGCATGGGTTTAAACATGAGGTCCCCCCACATAAGGTGAATTACAGGGCCAATATGTATGCTTTTAGGAAGAGAGGGGCCTTAAAAGTCATTTCAACATGTGCAGCGGGATCTATAAACCCGATCATGAAGCCCGGGGAACTAGTTATAATAGACCAATTCATTGATTTCACAAAGGCTAGATCTTACACTTACTATGATGATAGAGCCGTGCATGTGGATTTCACGGAACCTTACTCCCCTATTCTTAGGAGAATCTTAATAAAGAACGCAAAAAAGCTAGGGCTAAAAATCTGGGAAAGGGGATGCTATGTCTGTACAGAGGGCCCAAGATTTGAAACAAAAGCTGAAATAATGATGTTCAGGTTACTAGGCGCTGATGTGGTGGGAATGACAAATGTCCCAGAAGTTATTTTAGCTCGGGAGCTTGGGATAAGTTATGCTACAGTGGTCATTATTTCAAATTTTGCAGCAGGAATCCAAAAAGAGGTTTCACATGAAGAGGTATATGAAGTTGTTAAAGCAAAGGAAAAGGCTGTGAGAGAGCTGATATATGCGAGCCTTCCAGAAATAGAAAGAGCTGAAAGAGACAAGATTTGCGCAAAAATGGATAAAACAGTCGAGGAGTTCATGAGTAAACAGTAGCTCTATTACAAGTAAATAGCTAGCTATCTTAACATTTAAAGGACCTGTAATTTAAAATGTGGGGATGATCCCTTGGGCCCTTATAAGATGTCCGAGTTTATGGTAGTAGGTGGATGGGTAGTATCAGAAAAAGTGATAAGAAACGGAGGCATTGTCATTAAAGAAAATGAAATTATAGATGTAGGAAGCGCCGATGATCTCAAAAGGAAGTATCCAGGTTATGAGAAATTAGATGCTAAGGGCAGAATAATAATTCCAGGTCTTATAAATACTCATACTCATGCTGCTATGAGCTTATTAAGAGGATATGCTGATGATTTACCGCTTCAAACATGGCTTGAGGATTGGATTTGGCCTTTAGAAGCGCGTCTTACTGATAGAGATATTGAACTAGGAGCAAAGTTAGCGGCCGCTGAGTCCCTATTATTAGGGGTAACCACGATTAATTCAATGTATCACTATTTCCCAGAACACAACGAGGCAAAAGCCTTTGCGGAAATAGGCATTAGAGGCATGATAGGCCATGCCTGCTTTAGTTGGAGGAAAGAAAAGGACAAGAAGCTCATCTTAGATTCCGTCTCGAAGTGGCATGGGAGGGAGAGAGGAAGGTTAAGAGTATCCATAGCTCCTCACGCACCTTATACCGTAGATCCAGAGTATCTTAGGGAGTTAGAGATGTTGAGAGAGGAATTAAATGAAAAATATGGAGAAGAAATGGGGGAAATAATAATGTGCACCCATGTTGCTGAGACAAAAAATGAAGTTAAGCAAATAGAGGAAACCTGGAGAGTAAAATTACCTGATCATAGCATAATTAAATATTTAGACAGATTAGGGATCTTATCTAAATCCCTCCTGATTGCTCATGCGATTTATGTCAGCTCCTCAGATATGGACATAATGGCAAGGAAGGGAGTGAAAGTATCACATAATCCTGTTTCGAATTTTAAGTTAGCTGCAGGTTTATGCCCTGTGCCAGAAATGATTCAAAAGGGCATCACTGTTTCTTTGGGTACGGACAGTGCTGCGTCGAATAATTCCCTAGACATGTTCGAAACCATGAAGTTTGCATCGTTAATACATAAATTCGCAACCTCTAATCCGGAGACGCTTCCAGCCAAAGAGGTCTTTAAGATGGCTACACTTAATGGCGGAATAGCCCTGGGATGGAGAAATTTAGGGGCCATTTCTAAGGGCTATTTAGCGGACATAGTGATTCTTAACGTAAAAAAACCACATGTAACGCCAATGTATGATGTTTATAGCCATTTAATCTATGCTGTAAAAGCGACAGATGTAGAAACAGTTATTGTTGATGGGAAAGTCATCGTTGATGAAGGAAAGCTATTAACAGTGAATGTAGAGAAGTTAATCGATGAAGTAGCTCTTAGAATGGAGGAGATTTTAGCAAAAATTAAGGAGGTCAGGAGGAGAAAATCACGTGAAAAGCCTAGTTAAATATCCAGAGTTAGCTAAAGAGGGGGAAATTAAGGTAAATTGGGCGGAATCTCACA
>CAYLIY010000015.1:0-1822 GCA_964384015.1 uncultured Nitrososphaeria archaeon
ATTGATAAGCAACCTAAAGCAAAGGAGAAAGCTAAACTCATAATCTTGGCTCTTAATTCGGCCCCTTTCATTAAAACATTCAGTTCATCCTCCCATCTTTTAATTCTTAAATAGCTTTCCAGCATTTTCTCGATAAATCTGCTTTTATCCTCTCCTACATGGGAAATTTCTGATAGAAGCTGTAAGTTTAAGCCAACTTCTCCATTAAGCTTTATTTTTCCTCCTTTAATGATAACATCAGCCTCTTCTTTCAAATACTTTCCCTTGCTCTCCAAAAAGACCTCTACAACGCTCCTCTCAAAACTTTTACCTTCAGAAATCTTTCTTGCCACTTCTGATACTATGAAAAAGTCCTTATCCTCTTTCATTTAAAACCCCAAAGGAAAGTCAGGGAATTACGGAATACTTCCCCGACTAATACTTGTAAAATTGGAGCAAGCCAAAGATAGGAACTCGGTAACTCATATAGGGAAACCCCTAAGAGGATGAGCATCGGAAGGAAGAACAAAAAGGTGATAAAAACTGTAATTTTCACTTCTACTTCTCTAATTCTTCCTTTAGTTGCGATATCCAGCTTTTGCAAGGTGTAGTCCGGGGACATCTTTCCCTCTTGGACTAGTGTAAGGAAGCTTAGCAATCCTGACTTGAAAACTTCTGAGGGTTGTTTCTCGGCGTATTCCCTAATTACTGCGTGAGGATTTTCGCCAGTAACCAGCAGGCTTAAAATCTCCATAAAGTCTCTTGAAATTTCCGGTATTTTGCTGAAAGCTATCCTTCTGATGGCTTTAAATATCGATTTGGTTGCGGAATACTCAACTACTAAGCTATTTATCACGTAAGCTGAGTAAAAGGTGTATAAGCTCTGAAGCTTGAAATACCTTCCATACTTCCTATAGATGAGCATGACGGCAGCGATAAGCCCGGCTAATGGAGATATCAAAAAAGGTAGATCTGTAACCATCTTTACTAGTTTTATTAAGACTAACAGAGAGATTATCGTTGAAATAAAGAAGATGATGAGGGATTCTAAAGCTATCTTCCACCTTTGAATCCTATAATGCTTGAAGGTTTTTAAGAGGCTCATGTAGCCACCTAGATAGGATTATTTTCCTATATAGACGATCAAAAAACTCAACAGTCTCCTTAATCTCCTCAATCTTCATTCCTTCATTCTTTATCCCCCTCTTTACCTCCTCATAAATTTTAAAAACCTCCGATGGACTAATGCAGAAGAAATCCGCTATTCTTCTGAAAGTTTCGCTGTCCTCGAGGCTCATTATTAAGGCCAGTTCATCGCTTCGTTCATCGTAGGAGAAGATCTTAACTGGCTTAAGAGGATCGTCCTCTCTTACCTCATATATTCCCTGAACTCTTCTTATAAGTCTGATTTTTTCTAGCTTCTTCATTAAAACTATTAAATTTAGGTCCTTCAGGCAAACCAGTGGTATTCTGTGGTGGATTACCCATCTTCTAAGAGCTTGTTCAACGCTAGTGCTGTGAAATGTCTCCATTCCCTTTAAACCAGATGAAAGAGCAGAAAATAGAGCTTTGCTGTGCTCTTCTGTCAAAATTTCGCTCAAGATAAAATAATCTGGGCTTCTATGAAGAGAAAGGAGTGATTGAACGGTTTTTGATTCCTCATTTAAGTCAGCTATCGTCTTCACTCGATATCTGGCTTGATGTCTTCCGAACTCCGATTGATTTATGCTCTCAACAACATCTTCTATGTATATCTTCCTCCAGTGGGCTGGAAGTGTTAAATCTAAGCTGTTCATTAAGGTTGTTTTCCCAGATCCTGTCTCCCCAACTATTGTTATGTTTT
>CAYLIY010000015.1:1832-13202 GCA_964384015.1 uncultured Nitrososphaeria archaeon
CTATTAGAAAGGCTGCGGCTTCAATGCTTAATGTGTGGTTTCTTATGAGCTCGATAATGGTGAAGTACTTCCTCCTTAAGTTCCTCACGGATATCGACGGTCCATCAACAGCTAACGGCTCTACGTCTAGGTTTATCCTGACGTGAAAATCATTGGTCCTAAGCTCCGTCTTTAAAGTAGTTCTCGATCCAGACACATCCCTGCCGCTGTATAGCTGTAGATGTGTGGAGATAGCGTCTATTTCCTCTTTAGTAAGTATAATATCCGAATCCATTTTACCGAAGGTTGAATGAGTTAAATAAACATTAGACCTCCATCCATCGATAAAGAACTCCTCAATATTTTTGTCAAGAAGGAAAGGAGCTATTCTAGTGATTTTTAAGACCTCGTAAGCCCCTAAAGTAGAGTAGTCTTCTAAAGTCCCAGAAAATTTCCTTTCCTTTAATTTATCCCATACCCTTCCCTTTATTTCATTAAAAATTTCATTAAAATCTAATTTATTTAGATTGGGAAGAGTTTCCTCCTTAATCTCATTACATACCTCTCTTAACGTAGAAATGTCTTGAAGGCTTTCAAACTCAATCCTAGGGAGATATTTCGGCGGGAAATCCCTAACTATAAGAATTTTAAACGGTCTGACGTTGTAAGTCTCATCATACTCCTCTCCACATGTGAGAAGTAATTCGAAATACGCCTTTTTCACTTTACCCGAGGCCATCATTGTCGATAAATGTTGGTGGTTTTATATGCTTCCACAATTTCAGGAAGAGGAATGAGATCCATTGAGAAGCTACTTCTAATATCTGTTTACACAGCCTTAATAATAACCGAAATAGTTGGAGTCGCTCTCAGGGAGCCGGAATGGGTGGTTAATCTCAAATCGACAAATATCTCTGCTATTGGCCCAATAAAGGGCTTTAAAGCCTATAAAACAAAAGAACTTTCTTGGAATGCCGATTTGATCAATGAAACTTGTTCTCTAGATTCCATTTTGCGCAAAACGGTGAAATAGATGAGTAAAGTTGTTGAGTTCACCATCATGAACTCGATATCCGTATTATTCATTATCCTAACAACTATAGCAGCTATAATTCACATATACGATTTTAATAGGGATTTAAGGTCAAAGATCTTAGAAGCTATGGCTAATTTATCAGAAATGGAGGAAATAGCCAAGCGTGAGAATATTACGATAAGAATTGAGGTAAAAGATGAGTTAGAGGTCGTCTTATTGGACAAATACCTCGATATAAGAGGACCTTACGTTAACGAAGTAATGGTGGGTTGTTATGGATGAGGTATTAGAGGAGATCTTCTCATCCACGGGATTTTTAATAATTACGCTTTTGACAACTTTGATCGTCAAAAACCTGCTAAGAGAGATCGTTCACGTGTTCTTGAGGATCTAAGATGAGATATTTATCGCTCTTCCTGTCGGCGTCTATACTTCTCATGACAACATCCGCTTTAAGCCTCTCGATGAACGGTGTAAGGCTCTCGAACGCGGATTTCGATGTTTATTCCATGTTTAATGAGCTAATCGAGGAATATGCTGAGAACGGAGTTAATCTGAGAAGCACCAATGAGATAACTAGCAAATATTGGGATAATGGTGTGTTATTTCGGTTAATCGTGGAATTTAATGGTCGATTGATCATTGTTGAACCCCCTGGCTTAAATGAGGCAACGGTCGTAAAATACATGAGCATCCCCTTCTTCCTAAATGGGTCACGAGGAAGGTTGTCATGTTATCTTCTTCAAATCTAAACAAAGGAGTAATCAAGGTGATAGCATCCGCGGTCATAGCGCTATCATTAGCCATCGCTTACGCTCAAACATACAGGTTATGCTTAGTCGCCTCTAGACTTAAAGACGTGAATCTCATCGTAAAAGAGCTCTGTTCCGTGAAGCACATAATAGAGCTATCGCTAAGAAATCTCATAGAGTCCGTAATAAGGGAGGAGGGCCTGAATGAAGAAACATTGAGGAAAATTGAGATAAAAATCACGGATTTTTTAGAGGATCTCTCCAATAATAGCGAGTTGAAGGCATCCCTTAACTTTTTAAACGTCTCACTCAACAATGGACGAGCTTATCTATTTCTACAGATACGCCTCGAGAAATCGGGGGTTCAAGTGTTTTTCTGGGAGGAGTTCATAATTTTAGATGATGGCCTTTCCTTTCTTGTTCTATCAAGAAACGTCACGCCCAGGTTATAGAGGTCGATCACCCTCTCCTTAATCGTATACTCACTTTGATGCGTGGATTCAGCTAGAATCCTTTGAGAAAATAATTTAATCTCCCGATTCACATGTGCTCTCTCTAACTCAGCTATGTAAACGGCAGCTGTTGCTATGGAATAAGGTCTCTTTCCGCGAATCCAGTGCTTAGGTAAGCGTTTAATTATGTTTAAAGCTCTGGCTCTTAGCTCTCTCTTAATGTCCATGATTGATCCTTTATCAACACTTCTTCTAACTTCTTCATGATTAAAGACGGCTGATATAACGGAATCCACATAACTCACAAGATCCCCCTTGTTAATCTCTAATCCGACCTTCCTTAAAATTCTCGTCATTTTCATGAAATCTTTAATTCTCCTGTTCTCTCCTAACTCTCTTAAAAGCTTCATTATCTCGTTCAAACTTCTAGGCTTTCCTAGCTTTCTTGAGGCGTCTACGATCGATATGCCAGCTAAAACGTAAGGATCTATCCTTCCCTTAAACCTCTTAGCAACTTTCAAGGAGGTGTAACTCGCCTCCTCAATTATCCCTTTGCCTAGCCCCAGGAGCTCTGATAGCTCCTCTATAATTCTCCTAATTTTATCCTCTCTCTTATTCTCCAGCTCTATTTTCTTCTTTCTTCTTATCCTTATATCTGCTTCCTCCCTAGTTTTTATAATCCTTCTCCTATCTATTCTAGCAAGAGTAAAAACATATCCACATTCCATACAACAAATAGAGCCATCTTCACATGTTACCCTCCTGCCTCCTCCACAAACCGGGCACTTTAAAGTATTTACATTGATCATTTATCCCTTATTCAGCCCTAACGGTGATTTATATTTTCTTTAAGGTATTTTTAGAAGTTTTGAAGTCGCTTTTTTCCCCTTAGAGGGTTATAAGAGTACTTATCTCTCAGACTTAAATGAAACTGTTCATATTATTCTTCTTGTAAATCTATTGGTGATCCGATTGTATATGGCTGATGCGTTTGCTAAGGAGATGGCCGAGATACTTAATGAGTTAGTCATAGTTGAGATAGTGAATGGAGATAAAATAACGGGAAAGTTGAAAGCATTTGATCCTAAGACCTTTTCCATTATACTAGAGGACGTTGCTGTCGAAGGAGAGGTATATAAGAAGCTTGTTATCTCTGGAAACAATATCGCTAGGCTATACCTAAAGGAAAAGAAAGTAGATATGGAGAAGTTAAAAGAGGAGATAGAAAAGTATTTTCCAAAGCTTGTTGATTACAAGAAGGAAATAGGCGTTATAATGGTGATGAACAGAGTTAGAGTAACGGATAAAGGAGTTGAAGGCCCTCCAGGACCAGCCACAGAAAAAGTAAAGAAGATTTTTGAGGAATTCATGAAGGGATACAAGGCCTCTCAAGCGTAAAGCCCAGACATCTCTGTTTTTTCTTTTCTTCTCGATATTCTTAGCATAAAGCCTGATTTCTATTTCGATTTTACGGCCTTCTTGATAAGTTTTGCACTTTAATCTCGAGGTTTATCATCTTTGATAAAGCTTTAAGAGCATTAACTACGCCCATCGGATCTATTCTATCGGGATTAGCATAAGCTAAAAGTACGATGGCGACATACCATACAGCTCAGAATAGTTTAACAGGAGCACAAGGGGTTCTACTATTTGAATATCCTCTTAAACTATCGATCTTAATTTTCCATATCCCCTCTCAAAAAGCTCATTGATAACATAACGAGCGGATTTGTCATCTCCATCCTTATAGTTTATTTTGCCCATTTAACAATTTCCCTCATTTAGCAAAGAAGATTTTCTGCTTATTGGTACCTCCCCAAACCTTAAGATAATGAGATCACCATGTTCGTAAATTTCATATGATAGGTGTATTTTTGCCGTCCTTAACAGAGGCCAATAGGGGAGCTATTGTTGTCTCTATAATATATAGCCTATCCTCTCAGCTTTTAACTCATCTATCAGGTGATCCACGCTTAGAGAACCGATATGTCCCAAACCTTGAAAGCCGGTTATTAAGGTTTTTCCTGACAGCTTTCTGGGACAAATTATCCTTATCATCGAACCACCAAGCCATGCTTAACGAAGCATATCTCCAAGCTCATATTAAGTTTTTAAGTTTCGGTGCATTTACTCTCTAACGTGAAAATAATTTGAAATGACAGACGAGCTTAAGCTAAAATTCCTTGGAGCAACAGGAGAAGTAGAAAGATCAGCGATACTCATCTCAAAGGAAAATTCTAAGATTCTATTAGATTATGGCGTAAAGCTCTCTAAACCTCCCTTATTTCCCCTCCATATAGCTCCAAGGGAGCTAAACGGAGTATTAGTTTCTCATGCCCATCTCGATCACGTAGGCGGCTTGCCTATGCTTTACATTAGCGGAACCATGAGCATTTACTTAACGCCGCCGACCCTTGAAATAATGGACCTGTTGATAAGGGACTTCCTTAAGCTATCTGGTCCAATGTTGCCATATGAATACGTTGATTTTCAAGCATTAAGGAGTAAAGCCAAGTTGATTGATTATGGAGATGAGTTCAGGGTAAACGGCACGGACTTCAGGGTTAGGTTCCTAAACGCCGGCCATATTCCCGGTAGCGCTCAGATATTATTAGATGACAGTAAACATAGAATACTTTACACAGGGGACATAAACAACATAAATACTCGGCTTTTAAGAGCTATGGAAAGGGATTACGGAGAGGTCGACATAATAATATCTGAGAGCACTTATGGTGGAGAGAAGCATCCTGACAGGAGGAAACTTGAGAGAGAGTTCGTTGAAGATGTGAGAGAAACTGTTGAAAATGGCGGAGTTGCTTTAATACCCGCCTTTGCCGTTGGAAGGAGCCAAGAAGTTCTTCTAATTTTAATGGAGCATGGTTTTAAGCACAAGATTTATGTCGATGGAATGGCTGTTCGGGCTTCTCAAATCTTTCTGGATCATCCTGATTACCTAAGGGATCACACCAAGTTGGAGAAGGCTCTCAATAAGGCTGAGATAGTATCCAGGTGGAAGCAGAGGAAGAGGATAGTTAAGGAACCATGCACAATAATAGCCCCTGCTGGAATGTTAGGAGGAGGAACAGCTGTTTTTTACCTAAATAAGCTCTATGACAATGAGAAGAATAGCATTTTCATAGTGGGCTTTCAGGTTCCTGGAACCCCAGGTAAGATGTTGTTAGAGGAGAGGAAGGCTTTCATTAAAGGTAGGGTAAAGAAGGTTAAGATGAGGGCTGCGAAGTATCACTTCTCGAGCCACATAGATAAGCCCGGCTTTAAGGAAGTATACAAGAACATTGAAGGAGATACGAAATTCTTCATAATCCACGGGAATAAGAAAAACCTCAGCTCATTGGTCAGGTTAGTACAGGATCTGGGTTTTGAGGCCTATGCTCCAAATTTGGGCGATGAGTTTACGATGGATGGTAGCGGGAATATTAGGCGTAAAAAGCCCGTTTAATAAGTCTGAATAGTGCTCAAGTCCGATAGACGATAAAAATAAGAATATATAGAGTATCAAATAGAATTGTGCTTTAGGAGTGAAGAAATTGAGGCAAATAACAGTTGTGCTATTAAGAGGCGCCGAGACTCTCTATAATGAGGCTTTAAAGGACGTGGTCGAGGCGGCTATCAACTTCTACTTTGAAAATGTCGAGATAATCACTAAGAAGTTATTACTACCAACGAACGTTTTTGATAGGGATAAAGGACAATTTGATGCTGAAAAAATAATAGACTTTCTAAATAAACAGGAAATCCTAAGCAGAAGCAAGGCTGTCATAGCCCTGATAGATGAGGACATTTTTTATGGAAAGATGAGCTATATCTTCGGCTTAGCTGCCATTAGAAATAAGAAAGTAGTAGTCTCCACCTACCGGTTGAGGATGAATTATACCTTCACGGGCTACGTGTCCATCGAAAAATTTAAGGAAAGGGTTTTTAAGGAGCTTCTTCATGAGATAGGTCATATCTTTGGGTTAAAACACTGTTTAAATAAGCAATGCGTTATGAGTTTCTCAAATACGCTTAAGGAGGTTGATGACAAGCTGCCGATGTTGTGTGACCTTTGTCTAGAGAGGTTAAGGGAACTATCGGAAAAGATCAGAAAATGAAGTTTAAGCCTCAAGTTTACTTGTTCCCATTTATGCTATCCCTAATCACCTTAATTTCCCACAGAGTTTTAATCTCGATAGAAAACCAAATTCCGGAGCTCAGGATAATTCCGGAACCCTATGCCCCATTAGATGCTGTTGTTTTCCTTACCTTGACTATCTTATCCAGCTTAGTTTTGCTGCTGATATTAAAGCAATCAAAAGTTCTTCTGAGGTTAATTCTCACCTTCATAATTCTAATTCTTACCTTTCTGACGACGAGCATATATCGAGAGGCAACCTTACAGGCTATCGGCTTAAATTTACTTCCCCCTTACGGCCTCTGCATTGATGTGCTCATAACGGTTACCATGGCATTATCGATCTTGTACAAGCTGAACATCGTTCATTCTATCATCTTATTCCTAACAATGGTGGGCATAGGTTGCTTGTTAGATTTCTCAATTCCCTCCTTTTCCACCAAGATTGTCCTGTTGATAATTTACTCCGCTTTTGATGTGTTCTCAGCATATAAAGGCTTTCTTAAGCACTTCTTTAAGTTATCATCGAGGGATGCGTTCTCAATCTTCCTAATAAAAATCGATAAATTAGCTGTTGGCTCCGGCGATATAATCCTTTATTCCATGATTCTATCTCTCTCCCTGGATTTTGGAATGATCGCTTTTATGATGGTGTTTTTGGGAATTTCCACAGGTTTTTTTATAGATTTACGAGTCCTAAGCCGATATAAGATGATTCCTGGACTACCAATCCCTGTAGCGCTTTCCCTAATAGGACTTCTTATATATAACCTACTATTCTCCTAAAATTCAACTATTTTACACTTAACCAATTTTAATAGCTCTTCCGCCTCCTTTTCATTGGTTTTATATGTGTAAAGCCTTCTGCTCAGCCTTAACTTTAGTTTTACGACGCCTTTTCTTCTAACAACCCTGCACTCCTTAGCGCTTGGCAATAGCTTTAAAAACTCTTCTTTGCTTTTTATCTCAGCAGGCATGCTTAACTCACCGTTTTTCAGTAGTAAAATTATATTACCCAGGTTTTAAATAGCGTTTACGAGGCATAAGCGATATGCGCATTAAAAACCAACCGAGCAGGTTTAAGCATTTAAGAGTCGCTTGACAAATAAGCTTTTGGTGTTTTAAACGAGGAGGACAGGAATAGCTCACCTGCCCTTACATGGAGGAAAGGCCCCGAAATGGCTTGTGGAGCGAATGAAAAAACTAGCTTATGCTATTTCTTGCGTGATAATTGATGAATATGGAACGGGAGAATTCTTAGACAGACTTTCAAGTCCATTTTGGTTTCAATCGCTTGGATGCGTGCTGGGATATGATTGGCACTCATCAGGGGTAACAACTGTTGTAACAGGCGTGTTAAAGACGATTTTAGATCCAAAAACGCATGGAATCGCTATTGCTGGAGGAAAGGGAAGAACTTCAAGAAGAGCTCCTGAAGAATTGGAGAAAATAGGCGAAATATTTAACTTATCCACCTCTAAGGTACAAAATCTCATAAGAGCAAGCAGGTTAACGGCAAAAGTCGATAATGCGGCGGTTCAAGATGGGTATACGTTATATCATCACTCCTTCATAGTTGATGAGAGAGGAAATTGGGTGGTCATACAACAGGGAATGAACTTAAGCGATCAGACAGCGAGAAGATATCATTGGAGCTCCAAAAAGCTGAGAAGTTTCGTCAAGGAGCCTCATGAAGCGATATTAGGGGATAAATTTAGATCTAGAGTGTTAAATTTAACAGCCCATGAAAGTGAGGAATGCAGAAGGGTTTCCCTCGATTTAGTTAAGGAGAATCCACTCAAGTTAAAGCGGCTCTTTAAAGCGATGACTCCAAGATACCAAGCTAAGTTAAGTAAATGGATAAAGGAGAGACCTGACGAGAGGGAATATTATTGTGAGATTTTATCAATGCCCAGGAGCATAAATTGGAGCGCTGTTAAAAGGCTGTACGAACTTCAGCCCAAAAACTATGAGGAGTTGCTTGAAGCTAGGGGGGTCGGGAGATCAACTATAAGAGCTCTCGCCTTGATCTCCGAAATAATCTACGGGGCGCCTCCAAGTTGGAAAGATCCAATTAAGTTTACATTCGCCTTCGGCGGGAAGGATGGGGTCCCTTTTCCAGTTGATAAAGATACCATGGATGAGGTGTATAAAATCCTGCAAAGCGCTTTAGAAAGGGCCAGGTTGGGTTCCAAGGACAAAATTAACGCATTAAATAGACTTAGAATATTCCTAAATAACGTGAAATAGAAGATCTATAATGCCCAAGATTATATCCCCAACAAGAATTGAAAAACAAAAACCAACGAACATAAATATGATCATTGGCAGGCCATAGGTTCCCCATATCATATTGCTCAAATATCCCTCTTTATAACCTCTGATCAGGTTTTTCACATCTACCTCTACATTAACGTTAGAAAAAAAGGAATATCTGACTTTTGGTGGATCAACAGAGTAATCAACAAACTCTATAGGGTAAATTTTTCCCCAATCCGTGTTCATGAGATCATATCTAGAGGCCGTCAAAAAAAGAGTTATCTTCCTTATTAAGGGCAATTCTCTATCAAATAATTTTACCCCCCTGAGGACCAGCTTAATATTCCTGAAAACAAAATAAAAAAGGGTAAAGAGAGACAAAAGGACCGAGTTTTCCAAAATTGATAGCACAAAAATCGGGTAATATGGATAAATCGGTCTGAAGTTCACTAAGGGATAGTATGGATGGACTATCGATAACGCAATTATAGCCTTGGCATCAGCGCCTCCCATTATTCCAAACTTGTACATGGCAAGTCCAACAAAGAATGCCACTATTATCGATATCGGAGTTAAGATCATTAACTGCGGGCTCCATATGGTATAAAGCTCATAAACGGTTAATAGACCACCGATTAACCCCAAGAAAATCCATACCCTGTCATCTATTTCACGTGTTTTATAATCTTGATAAGAGGCTATTGCCAAACAGCCGATGGAAATGATCACTTTAAATAGCGAAGCGCTTACCAGATCACCACACCTCATTAGCTTACCCGATAAATATTTCGAAAATAGTTGCAAATTTTCTTTTGCATCGAGATTTCATCATACCCTTTTAGCTAGGGGAATAGCAAGTAATTTACTCAATATTTCCATCAATTTGACGTAACATTCCACGATTAACAATCTGTTATTTCTGACCTTACTGCTCTCGCTTAAAACAGGGCATTTTTCATAAAATTTGTTGAAATAAAGGGTTAAATCATACATATATCTGGCCAGATTCTTAACGATGAGTTTCTCAGCTGATGCTTTCACCTCTAGAGGAAAGCTTGCCATTTGTTTAATCAACCTCATTTCCTCTACTGCCTTTACTTCGCTAGGATCAAAATCTTCAATTTTTGGCCTGAAATTAGCTTTTTCAAGGATTTTTGACGCCCTAGCATATCCATATAGGATATATGCCCCCGATTCTTCCGTTATATCCAGAGCTTTATCCACGTCAAATATTACTATCTTATCCAGATCAGCAGAGATTAGAGGGTACTTTAAGGAAGCTACTGCTATTTTTTCCGCCATTTTTTCGGCCTCTTCGACTTTTATATCCTTATTTCTTCTTAAAGATTCTCTTAAAGCCATGTTTTTCATGAAGTCCAGGATTGGATCAACGTTGACATAAAGCCCCTTTCTCCCTGACATATGAAGGAACTTCTTATCGATGAAAACTCCTAAATATTTTTTAACGGTTTCCTTGCTCAGGGAAACTACCTCATAAGCATAATGTATATATTTTCTGCCATATTCCTCGCCGTATATCGTTGAAAGTATCATCTTTATTGCATCCTGAAGTCTCTTCTGTCTCACGTCTATGACGTTTATCGATATATCCGCAGATCCGAAATCTTTCCTAACTCCATTTGGCATCGTTGACCATAAAGTTATCCCACTTGGTTGAACGGTGAAAGGACTGAACTTAAGGGGAGACGGAAGTAACCCTAACTTCCACATAGCGAACGAGATATCCTTGGCTATGTAAGTTTTAGTTCCATCGCTCTTTACGAGAATTTTGTCTGTCTCCTTAGAGTACTTTGGGATCTTGGTCAGTTTAAACACCCAGCATCCCTTGTTTTTCCCTTCTGTTTCGTAAACTATTAAATCTGACTTTTTTAAGATCTCGAAAGTCCTCTCCCATAGCTTAACCCCGAGTATGTCGGACTCCCATACAAGAGCATCAAACTCAGCTCCAAGCCTCCAGCAAGTTCTTAATTGATCCCTCACAACTCTTTCAGCTATTTTTCTCGTCATCTTTGATATTTTGCTTTGTGGGTTCTCCATCTCCTTGGCTATTCTTGCTCTTTTCTCAGCTAGCTCAGGCCTTTCTTCTAGAGCTTTTGTAGCTGAGACGTAAACCTCGTCACCACAGTATTGGTCAAATCTTCCTGAATAGCTCTCGGTGGAAAACCCTAGCTCAAGAAAGCCGAACATGAGGTCTGCCATTTGGGCGCCGAGGTCATTTATGTAATTTATCCTCTCAACCTTGTAACCGGCATAGGAAAGGATGTTCGCTAACGCGCATCCCAGGCAAACATTCCTGGCATGGCCTATGTGAAGAGCCTTATTTGGATTAACGCTCGCATATTCCACCTGAACTTTTTTCCCTTTTCCCAAATCTAACCTTCCATACCTATCTCCGTCCATTAGAATTGATCTAACGGTTTCAAAGGCGAGCTTTGAGAAATCAACATAAAAATTAACATAACCTGGCTTTGCCGCTTGGACTTTCCCTATCAGTCCCTTTGGTTTAATATCCTCGCTCATCTTTCTTGCTACTTCAAAGGGGTTTTTTCCTATCTTCTTAGATAGCATAAACGGGAGAGAAGTGGATAATTCTCCATGTTCTTCTCTAGGAGGCTTTTCTAGAGGAACTTTATCCACTTTTATCTTATTCTTATCCAACCATTCTCGTATTAACTCTTTAACTTGCTCTTGGAACTTAAGTAAAGTCATCAGCATCTACTGATTAATTTAGTGGCC